>CAYQZO010000020.1:2957-12912 GCA_964421925.1 uncultured Acidimicrobiaceae bacterium | reverse complement strand
TGCCGGCGTCCTATCCGGGGAGACCTCGGTGGGAGTCGGCGGCAACGAGAAGGGTCTGGTGGTCGGCGACATCGTCAACACCGCCTCCCGCCTCCAGTCGGCGGCGGCCCCCGGCACGGTCTACGTCGGCGACACCACCAGGCAGCTCACCGAGAACGCCATCCGCTACCAGGAGGTCGGCGAGCAGGAGATGAAGGGCAAGTCGGCTCCGGTAGCGGCGTGGCGGGCGCTCTCCATCGTCGGCCAGCGAGGCGGTGTCGGTAAATGGGACGTCCTGGAGCCGCCCTTTGTCGGGCGCGACGATGAGCTTCGCCTCCTCAAGGACCAGCTGCACGCCACCACCCGCGACGGCACCGCCCGGCTGGTGTCGATCGTCGGAGAAGGCGGCATCGGCAAGAGCAGGCTGGCCTGGGAGCTGTTCAAGTACCTGGACGGGCTCAGCGAGGTGTTCCGCTGGCATCAGGGCCGCTCCCCCGCCTACGGAGACGGTGTCACCTTCTGGGCCCTCACCGAGATGGTCCGGTTCCGGGCCGGGATCGCCGAGACCGACGAGCCGCTGAAGGCTCGCACCAAGCTGCGCACCGCCGTCGCCGAGTACGTGCCCGACCCCGAGGAGCAGCAGTGGATCGAGCCAAGGCTCGCCGGGCTGCTCGGCCTCGCCGAGATGCCGTCGGGTGACCGCAACGAGTTGTTCGCCGCCCTCCGCACCTTCTTCCAGCGGGTCGCCGCCGAGCGAACCGCGGTGCTGCTCTTCGAGGACCTGCATTGGGCGGACGAGGGCCAGCTCGAGTTCATCGAGGAGCTGGTCGAGATGTCCCAGGACCACCCCATCCTGGTGATCACCCTGGCCCGACCCGAGCTCCTCGACCGCTACCCCGGGTGGGGCGTGGCCCGGCATCACTTCCTGTCCACCCACCTCGGCCCCCTGAGCGCCGCCGAGATGACCGAACTCGTCACCGGGATGGCCCCTGGGATCTCGGATGATGTTGTCCGGCTGATCGTGGATCGCGCCGGTGGCGTGCCCCTGTATGCCGTCGAGTACGTGCGCATGCTGATCAACGGCGGTGACCTCGTGCTCGACGGCGCCGTGTATCGGCAGGTCGGGGACCTGGCAGATGTGGCGCTGCCCGACTCGTTGCACGCCCTGGTGGGGGCGCGGCTGGACCGCCTGGACGACGCCGACCGGGCGCTCATCCAGGATGCCGCCGTGCTCGGGCAGTCGTTCACCGTCGAGGGGATGAATGTGCTCACCGGCGCCGCCGAGGAGGACATAGAGGCCCGGCTGCGCGGCCTGGCGCGCCAGGAGATGCTGCGCTACGACAACAACCCCTTCTCCCCCGAACGCGGCCAGTACCAGTTCGTGCAGAGCGTGATCCGGGAGGTCGCTTACAGCCGGATCGCCAAGGCGGACCGCAAGGACCGCCACCTCAAGGTGGCCGCCTACTACGAACAGGAGGCGCCGGTGGAGGCGGCCGCGGTCATCGCCAGCCACTACATGAACGCCTATGAAGCCGGAGCCGACGCGGCCCTCGCCGACAAGGCCCGCGACTCCTTGATGCATGCCGCCCAGCGCGCCATCGAGCTGAAGTCGTTCGCCCAGACGCTGACGCTCGTGGAACAGGCGCTCGAGGTCCCCGGCACCGAGGCACAGCAAGCCGGGCTGTGGGAGCTCGCCGCGCCCGCGGCCGCGGCCCTGTTCCGCCACGAGGACTCGATCGACTATGCCCGCAAGGCGCTCGACTGGTACACCCAGCACGGCTCCCCGACCGAGGTGGTCCGGGCGGCCGGCGTGCTCGGCACTGCGTACATCGACTCCGACGAGCCGGTCGAGGCGGTCACCGCCATGGCCCCCTATTTCGATCCCGCCCGGGCCGAAGAGTCGGAGATGATGAACCTCGGTGCCGAACTGTCCCGGGCCCAAATGCGGGCCTTCCAGATGCAGGAGTCCGCCGATGTGGCTAAGGCGGTGCTCATGGCTGCCGAAGCCACCGGCAACACGCCGCTCGCCATCGATTCGATGAACACCCGGGGGACCGTGTTGGGCGGCATGGGCAGGGTGTACGAGGCGGTCGCCCTGCTCCGGGAGTCCCTCCGCCTCGCCGAGGACAACCAGCTGCCGCTCGCCGAGCTGCGCGCCCTCAACAACCTGGAGGTCACCGAGGCCGTGAACGGGATTGCCTCGCTGCGCGACGCCTGGGAGCGCGGCTACGAGCTCGCCCAGCGGGTTCGCCACGGCGGCTTGCTGGTGCGGATGGCGTCCAACAAGTCATACGGACTGTTCGAGGACGGCGCCTTCGACGAGGCGGTCGCCGTACTGGAAGAGCTCGACCTCGGCGAGTCCACGTGGGCTGACTTCTTTGCGGTGAACATCGCATTTGCCCGGTTCCTGCACACCGGGGATCCGGCCTACATCGACCAGGCGCATCAAGCCAACGCCGGCATCCTGAACCACCCGGAGCCGCAGTACAAGGCGGGCGCCATCGACAACGAGATCGCCCTCCTCTGGGCGGAGGGGAAGCTGGAGGATGCCTGGCGCCTCGCCCCGCAGGTCGATCCCGGTCTGCCCGCATACCTCTTCCGCCATCACGCCATCGGGGCGGCCATCCGGCTCGGCGACGCCGACAAGCTGCGCAGCGCCGCCGATCTCATCGACTCCCCCATCGGGCGCCGCTTCGACACGCTCCGTTTCGCCGTCGACACCGGGCTGGAGACCATCGAGGGGAATCCCGACCTGGCCGCGGCCAAGTGGGGTGAACTCGTCGGGATGATGGCCGAGGTGGAGAGCCCCCGCTTTGCCGCCGAGTGGGGGGCGATCTTCGCCGAGGTCATGCCGGATCGGCCCGAGGCCGAGCAGGCAGCGCGCGAGGCGTACGACTGGTTCAGCGAGGTCGAGGCCCAGGGCTACCTGGACATGTACGCACATGTGTGGGAGCGGCTCCTCGGTACCCAGGCCGCCGCCGGCTGAGACAGCCCCCAGCTACTCACTACGAGCTACCAAGCTGGGTTCCGACCATGCAAGGAGACCACGTGACCGACACCATTCTGCGACGAATCACGCTCACGGCGCGGCCGGGCGGGCCCATCGCCACCCTCGAGGACCCGATGACGGTGGCCCGCCTCGGCACCTTCACCTTCGCCACCGCGGCTCTCAGCACCGGCATGTTCTCATTGCTCTTCTTCTGGTTCGCCGAGCCGGTCGCCGGGTGGGTGACCCTCGGTTACTCCCTCGTCTTCGTGGCGGTGTGGCTCTGGTACGTGATCTCATCCCGGGCGGGCAACGCCGAAACGGCGGTGGCGATCGTCGTGGTCGCCGCCGTGGTGAACCACGTCGTCGTGCACGTCTCGCTCGGGGGCTACGCCAACTCCGGCGCCTATCTGATGTTCGGGGTGGCCGTCACCATGACCTCAGCCCTGATCCTTCCCCGCAACGGGACCGTGGCCCTCGCCGCCTTCTACGCCGGGCTGGCCATCGCCTTCGGGTTCCTCGAGACCTCGCTCGAGGCGCGGCGGCCGGCGCCGGATTCCACATTGTCCACGATCCTGTTCGTCATCGTGCTCGTCGCCAGCCTCGGGATCCTGACACCGATGTTCAACTACTTCCTGAGCCGGCTCGCCGCGGAACGGGCACGTGCCGAGTCGCTCCTCCTCAATGTCCTTCCCGAGGCGGTGGCCAAGGAGCTCAAGGCGACGGGTGCGACCACGGCGCGTCGCTTCGACTCGATCAGCGTGCTCTTCGCCGACATCGTCGGGTTCACCCCGCTCTCGGCATCGATGGAACCCGAGGAGATGGTCTCGCAGCTCAACGAGGTCTTCAGCTACTTCGACTCGCTCGCCGACCGCTACGGCTGCGAGAAGATCCGCACCATCGGGGACAACTACATGGTGGCGTGCGGCGTCCCGGTGCCCACGGACGACCACGCCGAAACCCTGGCCTCCATGGCGCTCGACATGGTCAGCTATGCGGCGACCTCGCCGCTCAGCTTCCGTCTAGGCATCAACTCCGGGCCGGTCGTCGCCGGAGTGATCGGCCGCCGCAAGTTCCAATACGACGTCTGGGGTGACACGGTGAACACGGCATCGCGCATGGAGTCCCAAGGTGAGCCGGGACGGATCCAGATCACCCAGGCCACCTACGAATTGATCAAGGACCGCTTCGACACCACCCCGCGCGGCGAGGTCGAGATCAAGGGCAAGGGCATGCTGCGCACCTGGTTCGTGGAAGGGATGAAGGCCGTGCCGGTCGCCACCGGTTGATCACACCTCGCTCTTCTCCTTCTTCCTGCGCATCCGGGGCATGGCGCCGATCATGAGCGCCCCGGCGATCGCCGCCGCCGGGATGATCCAGTTGATGACCCCCTCGTCAGTCGCCAGTCCGTACCACGACACTGCAGCCGCCGACCCGGCGGTCAGCAGAACACCGAGCGTGATCCAACGCCGGTGCTCGGGTACCGGCCCGGTGTTGATGCGCCACTCGAAGCGAGCGAAGATCGCTACCAGGACCGCAGTCACCGCGGCGAGAACGGCAAGCCAGATCGGGCGGGTGAGCCACCAGGCCCACGTTCCCGGCTCGATCTCGAAGGCGGCGCCGTCGAAGGTGAACAGCCCGACCCCGGCGACGAGGGACATGGCGGTGAGGTGCCACAGGTAGATGGTCATGATCACCCCCGACACCGCCACCACGACGTGCCACGGTCTCGGGCGCTGCGTCCACCTGGCGACTGCGGGCTGCAGTCCCAGGATGTAGCCGGCCTGGACCAGGCCGAGCAGCACCATGGCGAGGGTGGGCGGGGTCATGTTGGTGAGCCCGGCGCCGGGGATCCCCACCATCGCCACCGGGTACCACCCGATCCAGGTGACCGCGATCAACGCTCCGAGCGCCACCGCGCTCAGCGCCCACCCGGTGGCGGGCGGGATCGGATCCGTCTCGTCCCGGCTCGCCCACCAGTAGCCGAGTTGATGGATGGTCGCCCACACGAAGGCGAAGTTGACCCACCCGATCCACTCCACGTCGAAGGCGAAGCGGGCGATGTCGACGGCGATGGCGGCCGCACCGAAGGCGGCGACGCTGGCCAGCCCGTAGTCGTTCCACAGCCGGTGGGTCCAGGGAGCCACCGCGACCAGGCCGATGTAGACGGCGATGAACCACAGCGGGACCGTCGCCGACATGGAGGCGGCCCGCACCACCTCGTCGGGCACGAAGGTGCGCATCACCACGATGAGCACCAGCCACACCACCAGCAGTGGAATGACCGGCGTGTACAGGCGGCGGACCCGGATGGTGATCCACTCCCGGCGCCGCTGCTCCCCCGCCTCCACCTTGCGCAACGCCCGGGCGTTGGCGTAACCGCCGACGAAGAAGAAGATGGGCATCACCTGCACGATCCAGGTGACCCACTCCGAGTACGGGACCCATTGCAGGGCGTTCTGCAGCGAGATCTCGCCGTCGGGCATGACCCAGATGGAGGCGGCGAGCCAGTGCCCGAACACCACCACCAGGATCGCCACCGCCCGCCAGAAGTCGATGACCCGGTTGCGGGACTCGGGCGTCGCCTCGGCGATCTCCTTGGTATGGGCGAGGTAGGCGCTCATCGGCGTTTAGACCTCCGTTCTGCAGGTGAGGTGTCCGTCGAACCAGGCATTGACCTCCGCCAGCTCTTGTTGATTCTCGGCAATCGCCAGCTGGTTTCGCAGGTCATCGATCGATGCGTCGGACAGCGTCAAGCCCAGCGGAGCCTGGACCCCGGGATGGGCCCGGGTGACCATCCGGGCATACCGGCTCTGGATGGGCCGGCCGCCGCTCAGGATGCTCACCGCACCCGTCGTCGACATCAGCGGGAGGTCGAACTCGATGGCGGCCTGCTCGCGGGCGTTGGCGATCCGGCCAAACTGGCTGCCGAGCAGGGTCGCCAGCGGTACCAGGAGCTCCGGGGGATGCGCCCCCGAGCGGGGAACCGGGTTCTCGTAGCCGTTGTCGATCTGGAGGAAGAAGGGAACGATGCACGCTCGCGCCGGATCGGCGTTCCACGCTGCCACACGGGGCTCGAGGTGATCCCACAGCTCCATCACCGTTCCTGCGCCGGAACCCTCCAGGTAGCCGCCGTCGACGACCTGGACGCCCCGATCCGCTACGCCGCACGCCGCCATCCCGCCACCGACGCGACCGGACGGCGTGATCACGGGGAAACGAGCTCCGAGAAGCGCCGCCGTTGACAGCTTCACGTCCTGGCCGGGACAGAGGTAGTCCACGAGATCCTGGGTGGCAGCAAGGGTCGTGCCATCTCCGACGCCACCGGTCGTTCCCTCGAAGATGAGCAGCGAGGTGCAGCTGTCGCCTGGTCGGTGGGCATTGATGTCCAGGATCGAAGAGTTGAACCGGCAAGGGGTGGCGACGCTGGTGCCGTTGAAGACCATGGCCGGGAGGTCCGGGTACTCGTCCCACAGCTCGAAGACGCCGGTAGCCAAGAACCCGTCGCCTCCCGGTACTTTCCAGGGCCGCTCGAAGGCGCGTTCCATCACCACCGACCGGTCGCTGAGATCGGGAGCGAATCCGAGGAAGCTCTGCGGCATGTCGACCAGGGTGAGCCACGCCGCAGCCGCCGCCAGGAAGTCGTCGCCCAGGAGCCGCTTCACCCAGTCCGGACCGGTCCCGGCGTTGCCCGACACGGCTCCAGAGAACGCGGCAAGGCCGATCGAGCCTCCAGAGACGCCCGAGGCCACCAGGACGCTTCCCATTCGATCCGGATCCGCGTCGTCGCACCGGGAGGCACGGCCCTCACCGAACAGGCAGTCCATGACGTACCCGGTCCAGGCCGCGGCGCGCAGGCCGCCCCCCGAGCTGGCGATGAACACCATGGGGATCGCCGGCCGCTCACCGTCGCCGGAGAGCTCGGCGGCTGCGTCATTTCGGATCTCCCAGCGTTCCCACACGTCGTCGATGGTGATGCCGGGTCGCGCACCGGCGGTCGATTCGCTCTCGATCACGGTGATGTCGTGCACGGAGCCGCCGGCGATGATCTGCCACACGATGAGCAGAACGAACACCGGCGTACGCCGGATGTAGAACGCGGCAAGGATGTCCGGTGGTCGGGTCCACTCGGCGAACCCGACCAACGCCGCGGCGACGCCGGCGAACACCATGGCGCCCAGCAGCACCACCGAAACGGTGCCGATGGCAGGTGCAAGCTCGAAGGGGAACAGGAGCAGCCCCAGCGCAGTGACGGCGGCGAGCACGAAACCCCCGGCGACGATTGGCTTGACCCTGATCGCCTGCAGGCGGGTCCTTGTGAACGTGCTGGGACCCGAGGCCGGGTCGTAGGAGTAGAAGAACGGCATGGCCCCGTACAGGAGCATGAGCCCGGTCCAGGTGAGGGCGACCGGCGACAGCTCCGGGTTCCCTGCCGTGACGATCAGCCAGGTTGCGGCGACCACGATGCCGGCGACCACGGCCAGCTCCAGCCTTCCCATTGTCGTCGCCGTCTTGGTGTGGAGCCGGTAGATGCCGATGGCGATGGGGAGCAGGGCGAAGAGCAGCCACCAGTCGCCGTGGCGGGCGAACACCATCTGCCCGACCGCCGACCTGATCACCGTCGCCCCGACCAACACGAGCACGCCAGCTCCCAGCAGCCGGGGCAGGGTGCGTCGCACCGTCTCCGAGACGGGACGGTCACCCCGTTCGAACGGCGACGAAGGCAGCGGGGTGCCGAACAGCCACAACACGGCGATCAACGCCACCGGGATGCCGAGACGCAGCCCGAGCGGGACGTCGAAGAGGGTGGTGGACACGAGCTGCAGGCCAAACCCTGCGAACAGCACGGCTACCACCAGGCGGCGCAGGGTGGTCTCATACCCGAAGAAGCGGACCCGGGCCGGCTCCAAGGTCTCCCCGGCGGCGACCTGCTCGGCCGATCGCTGCAGGCTGCTCAACGTACCCGACGAGGTCCACTGGAGGAGGACGGCCAGCGCGGTGGCGAACACCGCACTGATGACGGCAACCGAAACCGTCCAACGGCGAACGACGTCAGCGCTTTGGGGCATGGCGGTGAACGCCAGCGCCACGATGGTGAGAACGATCAGCTCTCCCCGCACTGCGATCGCCGACTGGAAGAACCCGCGTACCCGCTGGTGTCGCAGCGCGATGATCACGACGGCGCCGGCGGCGAGGAGCACCAGGCCCACGTTGCGCACCAGGGATCCGGCCCACATGATCCGCACCGACCAGTTGGCCACGGTGCTCCCGTTCCACAGCCTGGCGACGATGCCCCACCGGAACGCGTTGTCCACCAGGTCGGCGATGACGACGATGCCGAGCGTGCTCAACCCGGCAGCGATCAGCAGGTCGTAGCTGCGACGGGGCGTGCCCACCAGGTCGGGGGGGAGGGCTCGACCGGCGCGTAGCAGCAGCACCGCGATCAACAAGGTGTAGCTGGGGATGAGCACAAAGGTGTCGACAAGGGAGTAAAGGCCCGCGACGTCGAGGCCGCTGGCGAAGTTGGGGCCGAGGCCTTGGCTGTACGAGAACCACGTGAGGACCACGTCGACGACCTGGGCGGGTTTCTGGCTGAGATCGAACTGGGTGGTCCCGGCGAGCGACCCGATCCCATAGGACGCCTGGTTGGTGAGGTGCATGCCGCGCAGCAGCGCGTCGAGCTGGCCGAGGACGACCCAGGCGACCAGCACGGTGAGGGCTGCGAGCGCCGCCAGCTCCGTCCACCGGGCGTGGCCGTGCTCGTCCTTCTCGAACAGGTAGCGGTCGAGGCCTGCCACCGCTCGGGAGCCCTCGATGGGTCGCCGCACTGCGCGCTCCACGTCGTGTCGGACCCACCACAGGGGCACCGCGGTGAGGGCGAAGGTGACGAGCAGGACCAGCACGAACCAGAACGCTTGCGGCTGTTCGCCGAACCGCTCCCACTCTCTTGTCCAGGAGAGAAGGATGAGCAAGACGGCGCAGCCGGTGGCGATCCAGGTGGATCGCCGGACCCAGGTGTCGGTGGCGAATTGCTTCCCGAGCCGGCTGGTCGGCGTGAAGCCCGGGTCGGGCCCATGCCGGCGGAGCAGCCGCCGGTTGAGCGCGGCGAGGACGATGAAGGACACCGCCCAGATGGGGGCGAAGAGGTCGGCGACGATGTCCTTCTTGCCGATGTCCCAGAACAGGCCCTCGATGAAGTGCCCTTTTGCGCTCTGGATCGGTTCGAGCTGGGTGACAAGGGCGATAGCGAGCGGCAGCAGAATTGCGGCCCCCCACAGCAGTCGTCGCGGCCAACCCCCCCACCGCGGTTCTTCGCCTACCAAAAGCACCCTCCGCGCCGGGCGGACCGAGTGTAGGAGCTAGGGCATGAGCGTGTCGGTCACCAGGTCGTCGAGCAGGGCGAGCGGGACCGCACCCTGGCCCACCACGGCGTCGTGGAAGGCGGCGAGGTCGAAGCCGTCACCGAGCTTGGCCCGCAGCCGGTCGCGCAGGGCGAGGATCTGCTGCTGGCCCACCATGTAGGCGGTGGCCTGCCCGGGCAGGACCGTGTAGCGATCCACCTCGTGGGACCACCCGGAGACGGTCTCATCCATGTAGGTCCTGGCTGCGGCGGCGCTCCACCCCAGATGGTGGATGCCGCTGTCGACCACCAGGCGCACCGCGCGCACCAGCTCCAGCTCCAATCGCCCGATGTCGCCGTATGGGTCGTCTTCGTAGAGGCCGGCCTCGGCGGCGAGCCGCTCGGCGTACAGGGCCCATCCCTCCACGAACCCGTTGTACTGGGCGAAGCGGCGGAAGGCGGGGAGGTCCATCTCCTGGGAGAGGGCGACCTGCAGGTGGTGGCCCGGGATGGCCTCGTGGTAGGCGACCGTGGGCATCAGGTACGCGGGCAGCGCGCCGGGACCCGTGCCGGCGTGGAAGGCACCGGATCGGCTCCCGTCACCCGACCCGGGAACATAGAAGCCGCCGCCGCCCGGGTCGGCAACGACC
>CAYQZO010000020.1:0-2857 GCA_964421925.1 uncultured Acidimicrobiaceae bacterium | reverse complement strand
CGATCAACCGCTCCCAGGCGGGGATGAACGAATCCTCGATTGCGGCGGCGGCACGATCGAGCAGGTCGTCGCCTTCGATGTCGGCTTCGGCGAGCCTGGCCTGGAACGAGGTGTACAGGTCGAGGGTCTCGGCGGGTCCGGCGATGTCGTTGCGCAGCCGCCCCACCGTCAGGTTGAGGATGTCCCGGGACGGGATCACCCCGAGGTCGTGCCGGATGCGCAACCCTTCGATCAGCTGGTCCACCTGGGTCCCGATCTGGCCGAGACGGGCGACGTAGTCCTCGGCATCGGCGACCGAGCCGATGGGGTGCTCCTCGGTGAGGAAAAGGAGCAGGTTGACGTTGTACGAGTTGACGAAGTGGTGCAGCGGGTAGTCGTGGCAGGCGAAGGCGTGGCCGTCGACCAGATGGGTCAGGTACCAGTCATACAGGTCGTAGGTGAGCCGCTCGTCCGGAGTGACCGTGCCCTCGTAGCCATGGAGCTGCTCGAGGGTGGCCGTTTCGAGCTCCCGGGTCTCCTCGAGGAAGGCCGGGGAGAGGTCGTCGAGGAGGTCGTTGCCCAGGCCGTACTCCCCGGCGGTGCCGGTCGAGGTGAGCGCCTGGGGATGGCGCACCGCGAGCCCGGCATAGGACTGCTCGACGAACTCGGCGAAGGCTCGATCGGTTCGTTCGGCCGCGGTCGACGTCGTGATGGTGGTATCTGCGGGCGCGGACATATTCGAGCTGCAGGCGCTCGCGACGAGAGCGAACGCCAGAAGGGCGACGACGAATCCGCGCTTCATGGGCGGCGGCATGATGGCAGCGGTGGAGGGGGCGATTCAACCGGCCTGGAGGAGGCGCTTGGCCGTGTCGAGCGCCTCTCCGGCGTCGATGGCCACGTCGGGGGCCACGCCGACGCCCTCCCAGTTGGTCCCCGAGATCGGATTCACCGGGTACCCGGAGGGAACCGAGAACATGAGGTGGTCGCTCACCCGGTAGCGATAGTCGAAGTTGGCGGCTCCGGCCGTCCGCTCGCCCACCACGGTGGCCCGGCCCAGCTGCTGCAGGTCGTAGGCGAAGCCCTCGCCCGCCGAGATGGTGGCGCCGCCGACCAGGACGAGTAGCGGCTTGGCGCCACCGAAGATCGGGCCGGGCGCAACGGGGTCGGTCCACCACTCGATGGTCAGGTCTTCGTCCGGGAAGTACAGCGAGCTGAGCTGTGTCGGCTCGTCGACGAGGAACGAGCACACGAACGCGACCATCTCGGGCTCGCCCCCCAGGCACCGGCGCAGGTCGACGATGAGGGCGGCAGCACTCGCGACCGTATGCAGGGCCCTCGTCACCGCGGTCCGCGACATCGACAACGGGAAGAAGCGTCGGATGTCGACGACGCCGACGTCGCCTTCAACGATCTCGGCCCGGGCGATCCCATGCTGTTCGGCCTCGGCCTGCTCGACGGTGCGGCCCGACTCCGGGACCACCGGATCCTCCGCTTCCGGGATCGGCTGGGCCCGGTATCGGAGCCGCAGGTGCAGGTCGCCGCTGGCGCCGACGGTGTCGGCGGTCACCGCCCCGGCAAAGGCTTAGTCGCCGGCGATGTCCCGGTAGGCGCCTGCGGCGAGCCGATCGCGCAACCGGGCTTTGGTGGCCGCGGCGACGGACGCGTCGAAGTAGTAGCGATCGAGCAGCGCACACAGCTCGTTGATCTCATCGGACCAAGGCGCGGGCATGGCGCGACGCTACCCGGGCGTCGTTTCCGACGAGCGCCGGGGGAGGTAGCCTCTCGGGGATCGGCGAGAGGGGAGAGCATGCGCTCCAGATGGCTGATCATCCTGACCCTTGCCGTAGCCCTGGTGGGTACGGCCTGTGGAAGCGACGAGGAAACCGGCACCACGGCCGAAGCGATGTCCTGCGCCGTCGAGGATCTCGAGTTGGTGGCCCCGGGCATGCTCACCGTCGCCACCGGGGAGCCTGCCTTCCCGCCCTGGGTGAGTGGCTTCGACGGGGCGAACTTCGACGACCCGGAGTCGAAGACCGGGTTCGAGGCCGCCCTGGTCTACGAGCTTGCCGCCGAGATGGGGTTCAGCGACGACGAGGTGGTGTGGGTGCGGACCGGCTTCGACGAAGCGGTGACCGCGGGACCCAAGAGCTTCGACTTCAACATCCAGCAATACGCCATCACCGACGTTCGCGACGAGGTCGTCGACTTCTCCGACCCGTACTACGTCGCGCACCAGTCGGTGGTCGCGCTCCCCGGCTCGCTCGCCATCGGGGCGGGAAGCCTCGCCGATCTGAAGCCCCTGAAGCTCGGCGCCGAGATCGGGTCGACGAGCCTGGACTTCATCGAAGACGTCATCCAGCCCGATCAGGAGGCCGCGGTCTACGACACGACCGTCGACGCCAAGTCGGCCCTCGAGGCCGGCCAGCTCGACGGGATCGTGGTCGATCTCCCCACCGCGTTCTACATCGCCTCGGTCGAGATCGAGGGAGCGGTCATCGCCGCCCAGTTCGGGACCACGGCGACCGCACCCGACGAGTTCGGGATGCTGTTCGCCGAGGGCAACTCGCTTGTGGGCTGCGTCAACGACGCGCTCGCCACCCTGCGGGACAACGGCACCCTGGCCGCTCTGGAGGAGGAGTGGCTCGCCCTCGGCGGCGACGTCGTGACCATCGACAACTGAGCGCACCGGGGTGGCATGACCGAACCCGGACTCGATGAGCTGGAGATCCGGGGTCCGAGGACGCTGTGGCCCCGTCTGCCTCCCCGGCAGCGGGAGGAGGGCGCCCGCAGCGCCCTGATCGCGGCGGCGTCCACGGTGGTCGTCGTCGGGCTGATCCTGGCCTTCGTTCTGACCTCGGATTCCTGGCCGGCGGTGCAG
>CAYQZO010000019.1:4302-13033 GCA_964421925.1 uncultured Acidimicrobiaceae bacterium | reverse complement strand
ACGCGCAGCACCACGGGGTGATCACCCTCGCCCCCGATGTCAATGCCTCCGACTACGACTGCACCGTCGAACCGTATGAGGCCGACTCCGACGACCTCGTCACCTATCTGGACGGCACGTGGCGGCGGGGGAGGGGGCCGATCGACGACCCGCTTCGCCCCGCAGTCGCCCTGCGTCTCGGACTCCGCTACGTGCGCAACCTCGGCGACGCCGAGATCACCCGCATCGAGGCCGCTCGACTCACCGGCGGTCGCTTCACCACCCCCGAGGACCTCGCCCAACGCACCGGGCTTCCCCTCGACGCCTACGAGGGGCTTGCCGCTGCCGGCGCCCTCGCTTCGATCGGGCTCGGCCGCAGAGACGGAGTGTGGAGCGCCGGTGCCCTCGCCGAGCAGGGCCCGGGGCGTCTTGCCCTCGATGGGAGCAATGCCCGGCCCACCCTCCCCGACATGACGGCTCCGGAGGCCATGCAGGCCGACCTGTGGTCTACCGGGATCTCCACCGTCCATCCGGTCTCCTTCGTCAGGGAGATGCTCACCGGGCAGGGGTGTATTCCCATCGCCGACCTCCTGGCTGCTCCCAAACACGGGACTCGAGTCGCCGCGGGAGGAATCGTCACCCACCGTCAGCGTCCATCGACCGCGAAGGGTGTTCGCTTCATGAATCTGGAGGACGAAACCGGTTTGCTCAACGTGGTGATCCTTCCCCAGGTGTGGGAGGCCCACTACGAGGTGGCGCGCAAGGCGGTAGGCGTTGTCATCCAAGGGATTCTCGAGCACGAGGACGGGGTCACCAACCTGGTGGCGCAACGGTTCACCCGCTGGCCCGTGGAGGGAATCCGCTCTCGCGACTTCCGGTAATACCCATACTCAGGTGGAGCGCCTAGTGTGCCGATGAGTCCGTGAAACCCCTATTCGGAGATGGGATGACGACGACGTTTACCGGGGAAGTGCGGATTCCGGGTGCGATCGAGAACGGGCTTCCGTCGACGATCACGCTCGATCCCAACACTCTGGTGCTCACCGCCGGAGGGACCGAGCTCGGCCGCTGGAACCGGGCCGACCTCGCCATGAAGCGGGAGCCCGACGGGACCTTCCACCTCACCCTCGGCCGGGAGGTCGTGCTGTTCCGGGCCGACTCACCGCTCGAGTTCGCCATTCTCTCCGGCATGCCGGGCACGGGGACCGCGCCGGCGCCCCACGCGGCAGCCCCGGCCCCGGCTCCGCCACCCGTAGCCCCGGCTCCGCCACCCGTAGCCCCGGCTCCGGCAACACCACCGGTGGCGGTTCCGCCGGCTGCTCCGTCTCCTGCACCCGCGGCCCCGATGCCTGCAGCGGCGACTCCTCAGCCCGCAGCTCCCCCTCCTGTGACGGCGCCACCTCCCGCGCCCGTCCCGCCGGCATCGATCCCGCCGGCTCCGACGGCCCCTCCTCCGGCTGCTCCCACACCGCAACCGCCTCCCTCGCCGTCGATGCCACCACCCTCGCCGTCGATGCCGCCGCCTTCGGCAACGCCTGTGCAGCCGGCTGCTGTGAACCCAGCGGCGCAGATGACACCGCCCCCGCTCGAGCCGACGCAGCACGCCCCGGCGCCGCCGGTTGCTGTACCCGAGTCGCCGCTCCCCGCTCAAGCTCCAGCTCCTCCGGTTCCGGGGCAGCCTGCTGCGCCCGCGCCACAGCCGCCTCCTGCTGCCCCGCCCGCCGCGCCGATCGAGACCATGGCTGTGGCACCGCCTGCCCCGGAGACCATGCCCGGCGCGGCGCCCCCACAGGCACCCCGCCAGGCACCACCGCTCCAGCAAGCTGGTGAGGGTGAGTTCCACCTCCAGGCCCAAGATCCGGAGGGAGAAGGACCTGAAGGAGTGGCCGGAGCGGCTGCCGCCGGGTCCACCGACTTCTGGGACGGCTTCTACGCCGAGAAGGAGGCCGCCGGGTCGAGTGTCGCTACCCAGACGGAGACCCCGGCCGTGCCGGGAGCGTTCCGACTCGCCGGCGAGGGGGACGAGGATGAAGGCGACTCCGAGGCCGGAGACTTCGATTCGGGCCTGGTGGCGGACGAGGACGAAGACGAGTCCGCGTACGCTCCCGCCTTCTCCAACCAGGAGGACCGGGGCTGGTCGTACGACGACCCGGTCAAGAAGGAGCCGGAGGAGTACAAGCCCGCTTTCAGCTCGCCGGAGCCCGAACGCGAGGATCTGGTCGTGACGGAGTCGGGAATCAGGCGCTTGCTCGGCTGGCGGCCGAGCCTTCCGGGCGGCGGGTTCTCGTTCGGGGCATCGGAGCTCGGCATGCGCGCCCGGGAGGCGTTCTCGCTGCTGGATTCCGTTCTCGAAGAGAACGACGCCGACGACATTCCCAAGGGCCTGCTGGTCGGGCTCGGTGCCTTTGCCATCTTCCTCGGCCTGGTGGCGGTCTTGATCGTCCTGTTCAGCTAGCTGTCAGCCAGGGCGCCGGTGACGATGTCGATGGCCTTTGTGGTGTCTTCTGCGGACACGTCGAGGTGGAAGACCGCTCGGATCCGGCCGGGTGCCACTGCCAGCATGGCCACCCCAGCGGCGTTGCACCGGTCCACCACCGACTGGGCGGCGGGGACGTCGAAGTACACGATGTTCGTCTGGACCGACTCCAGGTCGACGTGTGCCCCGGCCTGTTCGGCCACCTCCTCGGCGAAGCGGCGGGCATTGTCGTGGTCCTCGACGAGTCGATCCCGATGCCGTTGGAGGGCATGGAGGGCACCGGCGGCGATGATCCCGGCCTGACGGAACCCGCCCCCATACATCTTCTTGAAGCGCCGGGCCCGGTCGATGATCGGCCGTGACCCGGCGAGGGCGGAGCCGATGGGGGCGCCGAGTCCTTTGGAGAAGCACACCGTCACGGTGTCGAACCCGGCGGCGTACTCGGCCTCGGAGATGCCCGTCGCCGCGGTGGCGTTCCACAGCCGCGCCCCGTCCATGTGGGAGGCGATGCCGAGATCGGTAGCCGTCCGGGAGACGGCGACGAGCTCGTCCAGCGGCCAGATGGTCCCGCCCGCCTCATTGTGGGTGTTCTCCACCGTGACCAGGGTGGCAGGGTCGTGGAGGCCGGCCGGGAGGTCCTTGGGAGGAGGCGGGCACGCCGCTCGCAGCTGCTCGGCGGTGAAACGCCCTAGCCGGCCGGGCAGGGGCGTGATCGTCACCCCGGCCAGGGCGGCGGGTGCACCCGATTCGTGAACGCGGATGTGGGCCTCTGCCTCCATCACCACCCGGTCGCCGGGTGTGGTCTGGGAGCGCACCGCGACCTGGTTCGCCATCGTCCCGGATGGGACGTAGACGGCGTCCTCCTTGCCCAGCATCACGGCGACCGCCTCCTCCAGGGCGTTGACGGTCGGATCGTCACCAAGGACGTCGTCGCCGACCTCGGCGCTCGCCATCGCCGCCCGCATGGCGTCGGTCGGCTTGGTGACCGTGTCCGAGCGCAGATCGATCATGTCACCCACCCGCTGAACAGCTTGGGATGCAGAGCGTAGGCGAGCGTTCCCGTGGCTTCGGGCGCCTGCGCCCAGTCGTCGATGGAGAGATCGATACCGACAACCGTTCCGGTGCGCACCGCGATCGACCCCCCGGTGAGGTGGGTGGCGAGCATCGACCAGGTGGGTTCGTGGCCCACCAGCATGAGCCGTTCGGCGTCGCCGCCGTGGCGGGCGGCCACCTCGAGCGTGGAGGCCGGCGACGAGCCGTACAGCTCCTCCGACAGCGTGAGCGGGCCGGACCATCCCCCGGCAAGGCGTGCCATCTCAGCGGTGGTTTCGGCACGAACCGCGGTGGAGGAGACGATGCGGTCCGGGACCTCACCCATCTCTCGCAACACCACGCCCATGGTGGTCGCCGCCCTCTCACCTCTCGAGTTGAGCGGCCGGTCTCGATCATGGTTGAAGTCGGCGTCCCAGTCGGACTTGCCATGGCGAAACAGCTGGAGGCGGAGCATGAGGCCGAAGCTACCAGCTACCAGCTACCAGCTGTCAGCTACTGAGTACTGGATCCTGACTACTGGCTACTCGCGTGCACAGGTGGTAGCCGATCACGCCAGGGCCTCGCCCGCTCCAGCTGGGCGGCGAGCTGCAGCAAGGTGGTGTCCTTCCCGAGGGGTGCCACGAAATGCGCACCGACGGGGAGGCCTCCATCGGTCCAGTGCAGCGGCACCGACATGGCAGGCATCCCGGAGAAGTTGGCCAGCGGGGTGAAGGCCACGTAGCGGTACAACATCTCGATCAGCTCCTCCCAGGGAGCGTTCTGATCGATGGCGCCGATCGCCAGCGGCGGCGCCCCGAGCACCGGGGTCAGCATCACGTCGTAGCCCTCGAAGAAGCGGCCGAGCTGATGGGAGAGGCCTTGCAGCGCGACGTGCGCCTCGAGCAACTCGGCCTGGGAGCCGTTCGCCGATCGCTTGGAGAGCTCCACCGTGAACGGCTCGAAGGCGGGGGCCTCGGTGTCCCGGGTGGCCAATGCCGAGATGATGCGCATCGTCCGCCGATCGCCGACCAAGCGGCGCAGTCGATGAACGCGCGGGTCGAGCTGCTCGGCTCCGTCCAACACGACGCGGAAGCCGTGGGCGGGGAGCGCCGCCCAGGTGGCGGTGAACGCCTTGGCGATGAGCGACCCGTCGAGGGCGGGGGCATCCTCGATGACCTCGTGGCCGAGATCTCCGAGGAGCGAAGCCGTCTCCAATATTCCCTTCTCACAATCGGGGTGCACCCGGATTCCCCGGAAGTCCCGCACGGTGTACGCGATCCGCAGCGGTGCCGGGTCGTCTCTCACCGAGTCGACAAGAGGTCGCTCGGGTGGTGGAGCCCAGTACTCCTCGCCCGGCGTCGGCCCCCGCACCGCGTCCAGAAAGGCGGCGGTGTCGCGAACCGTCCGGGTGATGGCTCCGTCGACGGCGAGCAGATCGCTCGATGCCGGTGGATGGCGGGGGAGCAGGCCTCGGGAGGGCTTGAGCCCGAAGACCCCGCAGGCTGATGCAGGGATCCTGATCGAACCGCCCCCATCGCTGCCCTGAGCGAGCGGAACCATCCCGGAGGCGACCGCGGCAGCAGCGCCGCCGCTCGATCCGCCGGCGGATCGGCTCAGATCCCAGGGGTTTCTCGTCGGCCCGTGCAGCACGGGCTCGGTGGTGGGCAGCAGCCCGAACTCCGGCGTGTTCGTTCTCCCCAGATCGACGAACCCGGCCTGATGGATGCGATTTCGGAACTCGCTGGTCACGTCGGCCACGAAGTCGCGGAAGAAAACCGAACCGAAGGTGACCGGCGTCTCCACTTCCGCCACCAGGTCCTTGATCAGGATGGGAACACCGGCAAAAGGCCCGGAGAAGTCGCCGCGTTCGGCCTCGTCGCAGGCGGCCTGGAACCGATCGTGCACCACCGCGTTGACCGCCGGGTTGACGGCTTCGATGCGCTCGACCGCGGACTCGACCAGCTGAACGGGATGCACCGACCCGGCGGCGACGAGTTCGGCGAGACCGACCGCGTCGTACCGGTCGTAGTCGGGAAAGGCCTGCCGCGAGCTCACGAGGCGGTCACGATGTAGTCGACGCAGGCCACGAGTCGTTCCACATCGTCCGGCTCGACGTTGGGGAAGGTGGCGATGCGCAGCTGGTTGTGGCCGATCTTGCGGTAGCCGAGCACGTCGACGATCCCGTTGTCGGCGAGGGTTGCCGCCACGTGCTCCGCCGAGATCTCCTCGGCGAGGTCGACGGTGACGACCGTGGGGCTCCGGTATGCGGGCTCGGCGACGAACGGCGTCGCATAGTCCGTCGACTCTGCCCACGCATAGACGATCGAGGAGCTCTCCCGGCTGCGCGCGACCGCCCAGTCCAGCCCTCCTCGACTCTGGATCCAGGCGATCTGGTCTGCGAGCAGGAAGAGGGTTGCCAGCGCCGGCGTGTTGTAGGTCTGATTCTGGCGGGCGTTCTCGACGGCCACCTGCAGCGACGTCATCGGGGTGATGGCTCGATCGGCCCCAAGCGTTGCCGCCCGGGTGATGGCGGCCGGCGAGCACAGGGCGATCCACAGACCGCCCTCTGCACCGAAGGCCTTCTGCGGCGAGAAGTAGTAGCAGTCGAAGACGGCGGGGTCGACGGCCACCGCACCCGCTGCGGACGTGGCGTCGACGAGCACGAGGCCGTCCCCGGGGCGTGACAGGGGCGCGAGCACGCCGGTCGAGGTCTCGTTGTGGATCAGCGCATAGGAGTCCACTCCCGCCTCGGCGCGGGGAGCTGCAGCAGACCCGGGTGGCGCTTCGATCACCGTTGGCGGCTGGAGGTGGGCGGCGCCGGCAACGACGGCGGCGAACTTGGAGCTGAACTCACCGATGCTCACGTGCTGGCTCTTGTGCTCGATCAACGAGGCGGCGGCGACCTCCCAGAACATGGTGGCCCCGCCCACGCCGAGCACGACCTCGTAGCCGTCGGGGAGGGCGAAGAGCTCACCGAGACCGCTTCGGATGTCGCCGACGACGCCGCGGACGCCCTGGCGGCGGTGGCTGGTGCCCAGGTATCCATCGGCGACGGCGGCGAGCCGTTCCACGGCAGCGGGTCGCACGAGAGACGGCCCCGAGCCGAAGCGGCCATCGGAGGGGAGGAGCTCGGGCGGGAGCACGATCGGGTCGGTCATGGCCGGCCAGGGTACCCAGCCCCGACCCCTCGTCGGTCCGGCGCCCGGTGCACGCCGATCCGCCGATAGAGTCCGGGTCCATGCAAGTCGATGAGCTGCTCTCGGCCCGTGCCCGCCGCATCCAGCCCTCGGCGACGCTCGCCATCAGCAATGAGGCCAAGCGGCGGAAGGCGGCCGGTGAGCCGGTGATCGGCTTCGGCGCCGGCGAGCCCGACTTCCCCACCCCGGACTACATCGTCGACGCCGCGGCGGCCGCAGCCCATGATCCTGCCACGCACGGCTACACGCCGGCCGCCGGCCTGCCCGAGCTCAGGACGGCGGCGGCGAAGCTGCATCGGGCCATGGGCCTGGACGTCGACTCCGCAAACGTGGTGGTGACCAACGGCGCCAAGCAGGCGGTGTACACCGCGTTCCAGGTGTTGCTCGATCCCGGCGACGAGGTCGTGGTGGCCGCTCCGTACTGGGTGACCTATCCGGCCGCAATCGAGCTCGCCGACGGCGTGCCGGTCTACGTGGACACCGACGACGCAAGCGGTTTCCGGGTGAGCGTCGATCAGCTGGAGACGGCCCGGACCGAGCGCACCCGGGCGCTGCTCTTCGTATCCCCGTCGAATCCCACGGGCGCGGTCTATGCCGCCGAGCCCATGGCCGAGATCGGGCGATGGGCGGCCGAGCACGGGATCTGGGTGGTGACCGACGAGATCTATCACCGGCTCACCTACGGCGAGCCCGGGTTTCACTCGCTCCCGGCGGTCGCGCCCTCAGCCGCGGAACGGACCGTGGTGATCAACGGGGTGTCCAAGACCTATGCCATGACCGGCTGGCGGGTCGGCTGGCTGATCGCGGCCGAGCCGGTGGCCGCGGCGGCGGGGCGCCTGCAGAGCCACATCTCGTCCAACGTGTCCAACGTCGCCCAACGAGCCGCTCTCGCCGCCCTCGAGGGCCCCGACGACGCCCCCGAGCAGATGCGGCTTGCCTTCGACCGCAGGCGCCTGACCATGGTGTCCATGCTCAACGAGGTACCCGGCGTCACCTGTGATCCGCCAGGAGGGGCGTTCTACACCTTCCCCAACGTGTCCGCTCTCGTGGCGGCCAAGGGCGTCGAGTCGTCGCTCGCCCTGGCCGAGCTGCTCCTCGAAGAGATCCAGATCGCCGTGGTTCCCGGCGAGGCTTTCGGTGCACCCGGCTATCTGCGGCTTTCCTTTGCGCTTGGCGACGACGACTTGGTCGAGGGGCTCAGCCGGCTCCAGCAATTCGCTCGCTGAGCAGCTCCATCTCGTCGACGACTCGCTGGTATGCGGTCGTACCGGGGTGCACGGGGTCATCGTGACCGACGGCCTCCAGCTCGTGATAGATCACGAGGTCGCCTGCATCGGCGGCAGCACCGGCAAAGGCGCGGCTCATCTCGGCCGGGACCTCCCGATCCGAATCACCGTGGATCACCAGGAGGGGCACCCCGATGGGGAGCAGCTCGCTCGGCGAGCTGGTCCGGTAGCGGGCGGCTGCTCCCTTGGGGTCGCCGCCCAGGTAATCCGTCACCGCGCCATCGCCGAGGTCGGCCTCAATGGCTGCAGAGAGGTCGGTTATCGCGTCGACCGCGACCGCCGCCACGGGCCGTACCCGGCCGACGCCTCGTTTGACGGCTGCGGCGATGGCCAGCTGTCCCCCGGCTCCGTGCCCCACGGTCACGACCCGGTCGAGGTCGAGACCGTGGTCCGGGGCGAGGTCGGCGATGGCGTCGAGGGAGGCGGTGATGTCGGCGAGGGCGGTGGTGGAACCGCCGTCGGCGGCCGCCCCCCGGTAGCTCGTGTTCCAGGTGGCCCATCCCCGCTCGGTGAGGTCGACGGCGAGGGGATCCAGGACGTCGCGTCCGCCGGTGTCACGCCACCAGCCTCCGTGGATGAGCACGGCCACGGGGTGCGGGCCGTCGCCCTCGGGAACGCGGAGGTCGGCGATCTGGCGGGGCTCGGGCCCGTAGGCCACGGTGTGTACCGGCCACCGGTTGCGCGCCGCCAGATGCCAGATGGCGTCCCGGTACCCGTCGACGCCGCTCCAGAACACTCCGTTCACCCGGTAGTTGCGCACG
>CAYQZO010000019.1:0-4292 GCA_964421925.1 uncultured Acidimicrobiaceae bacterium | reverse complement strand
TCGACGCCGCGCCCGTAGATCGAGGCGACACAGACGTCGGCGATCACCGAGCGTCGTCGGAACGGCTCGCGGCTCATGATGTTCGACAGGTGCACCTCGACGGTGGGGATGGCAATGGCCTCGATGGCGTCGCGGATCGCGTACGAGTAGTGGGTGAGCGCTCCGGGGTTGATCACGACTCCGTCGGCGTCGCTACTCGCGGCGTGCAGCCGGTCGATGATGACGCCCTCGTGGTTGGACTGGAAAGTGTCGGCCTTGGCGTTGACCGCAGCCGCCCACAGCCGGCAGGCGTTGTCGACGTCGGCGAGCGTCCAGTCGCCGTAGATCTCGGGAGATCGGGTGCCGAGCAGGTTGAGATTGGGGCCGTTGATGACGGTCAATCGCATCGGGCCAGTCTCGGCGCTCACCATCGTGGTGGCAAGCTTCACTCGATGCGGTGGTCGGAGCCCAGGCGTTTGGCCGCGACGAGCAGCGAGGCGTCCATCGTGGCGGGGACGAGGTCGGCGATGCGCGAGATCCGTCTGGAGATGACATCGATGACGTCCCCCACGTCGAGGTCGGGGAGGAGATCAGCGAGGGCGCCCGCGGTGGAGGGATCCCACTCCAGGCCTAATGCCTCGTACACGGGGCTCAACGCCGCTCGAACCCGGTCGCCGTCCCCGACGACGATCACACCTCCGACGTGGGCTGCGGTCTTGGTGAGCCGCTGCCCGATGCCGGCTACCTTGACGGTACCGACGTGCACGCTGAAGGCACCCGGGCAGTACTCGCCGGGGAGCTCTCCGACCGCAGCGGGGAGACCGAGGTCGGCGATGGAGTCGGCGAGGAGGTCGGAGATCTCGGTGAACCGGGCGTAGATGCCGTCGATGGGCCTGGGATCGGGAATCGCCCAGGAGAGTGCGATCGTCCGCTCGTGGAATGCCGCGGCGCGCCCTCCGGCCAGGCGCAGGTACGGCTCGAAACCGGTCGCCCGGGCCGCCGCCACCGCATCCGGGAATCCGGGCGTGGCGGCGTCGTGCTTGCCGAAGGCGACGGATCGGCCGGGGACGAAGAGACGGAGCGTCTCGGGGCGCCGTCCGGCCCCGACCTCGTCGAGGACGGCACGGGACAAGCCGGTTTCCTCGGCCATGGTGGGCACGATGCCGTCGCCGATGAGGCGGATGGTTCTTGCGGACACCGGCGCAGCGTAGGAGGGTGATAGCGGTCGGTATCGGTCCGACGATGGCAGACTGCCCGGCGTGACCGCCGTTTCCAGAAGCGTCGCAGCAGGGACCGTGATGCTCCTCGCGCTCACCGCGTGCGGGGAAGCCGGACCCCTGGATGGGCTCGGCTCCCGCTCCTCGGAGTGGGTGCACGAAGGCGTGCTGACCACCACAACGAGCGCCCGGGTGGTGATCCAGGTTGCCGACGAGGGGCTGATCGACGCCACCGACCTGCTGTGGACCAACGACGATCTCGGCGATCCCGCCGTCGCCGAAGCCGCCGCGGTGATCGCCGCGGTCTGGGACCGCCAGGTCGGGAGCAGGTTCGTTCAGGCGAGCCGGCTGGAGATCGCCACCGCCCTCCCCACGCTGCGCTTCCCGTCGCTCGTGCCCCAGCAGGTGCGATGGGTCACCAGCCAGCTGGTGTACGAGGAAGCGACCCAACAGCTCGACGGCACGACATCGGCAGCGTTCGGCCTGTGGGCCGTCGAGCCGTACAGCGCCAACGAGGGCCGGCTCGGCGTGCTGCGGGTGGGAGCAGCACCGGGTGGCACCGGCACCGGTCGCAGCGACACGGTCCCCATCCTCGTGCCCGACGGCGTCACCATGGCGTGGACCGAGGGCGGCCTTCGCTACGAGCTGTTCTGCCGATCGTCGATTCCGGAACCCGTGTGTCTGGCCGTCATCGACTCCTTCGAGCCCCTCTCCGGCCTGCTCGCCCAGTAGTGCGTGCCCTCGCCGGGATCGTGCTGGTGACGGTCGCCCTCGTCGGGTGTGGGGACGAGGCCATGACGCTGGCCGACTATCGCGACGCCGTGTCGGACCTCGCCGCCGCCCACACCGAGGAGGTGGAGAGCCTGCGGGCGACCCGGCTCTACCAGATGGAGCAGGCGGTGCGCGCCCTCGTGGGCAGGCTGGAGGGTGACGCCCTCGAAGCGGCCGCGGTCGCCGAGACGGGGCGGCAGAGCGCCGGCCTGTTCGCCGCGGTGGCGGACGCCGTCGACCGCTACGCAAAGGACCTCGGCGCCCTCGACCCGCCGGCGCCGTTCCGTGACCGGCATCGCGAGTACGTGGAAGCGCTGCAAACCTCGACCCGTGAGCTCGACGTCACCCTCGAGGCGCTCGGCTCGGCCCGCTCCTTCGACGAGATCGACGCCGCCATCGGCGGCTCCACGTTCAACGACACCCAGGCCCGCGTCGACGCCGCCTGCCGCAACCTGCAGCGGATGCTCGCCGACGAGGGTGCCCCTGCCGACCTGCACTGTGCTCCCGCTTGAGCGCTCTCCGCGGGCGCTAACGTTTTCGCCATGACCGACGAGCAGATGGCAGAAGTCGTCGAGATCGGTGGCGTAGCGGAGGAGCCCGAAGCAGAGCCCGAAGCCGAGAAGGGCGGCTTCGAGTCGGCGTACGACACCGCGGTGCGCTTCGCCGCCGGCGTCACCGGCGTGATCACCCAACGGATGCGTGACGCCACCGAGTTGGCCTCGCCCGATCGAGAAGGAATCGTGGTGAGTGAGGATCCCGAGCCGGGAGCCGTCCTCTTCGGGTTCGCCGCCGACCTGCCCACCCGCCTGCACACCGTCACCACTGCTGTCGAGGACGGCTCCGGCTTCGTCAGGAGCGTCGCCGGGTTCGGGTGGAAGGTCACCATGGCCAGTCCGGTCGGGTGGCTCATCGCCAAGCCCGTGGACGCGGCGCGGCGCGAGGCGGAGCGGCTCGCCGAGATCGGCCGGCAGGAGATCGCCCAGGGGCGCATCGTCTTCGATCGGTTCGTGGACACCACGATCGACCAGGTGTTGAGCAACGTGTCCGAGAGCAACGCTCTCAACGAGTTGATCAGGGACCAGGCGCTCGGGGTGGGCGGAGCGGCCATCCAGGAGGTGCGAGAGACCGGGGCCGCCGCCGACAGCCTGACCGACTCGCTGGTTCGCCGGGTGTTGCGCCGCGAGCCGCGGGCGCTCCCGCCGGTGCCCGCCGGAGAGGTCGAGTGAGCGACGAGGCCGACTACCTGTCGCTCGATGGCCGGGTGGCCGGCTTCGTGTCCCGCGCCAGCGCCTTCGCCATCGACGCGGTGCTCGTCACGGTGACCCTCGGGCTCATCGGGCTCGTGATCGTCTCGATCACCGACCTGTTCGACCGGTTCCTTCCTCGCGACGTCCGTTTCGACGCCATCTACCTGATCGCGATCCCCTTCCTCGTCGCCATCTACTACGTCGGGATGTGGACGCTGGCCGGCGCCACGGTCGGCAAGTGGATCCTCGGCCTGCGCGTGGTGCGCGCCGACGGCTACCCGCCGACCTTCCTCCGGTCGCTCATCAGGTTCATCGGCTACTTCCTGTCGGCGATCGTGTTCTTCCTCGGGTTCCTGTGGGTGCTCGTGGACGAGGAGCACCGTGCCTGGCACGACGACCTGGCGGGCACCTGGGTGGTGTACGACTTCTCCCGGCGATCCCAGGGCGACGTGTACGCCCACCGCATCGAAGCGGACTAGCCGAGGAACTCGACGATGTGGGCCGCCACCCGCTCCCCCTGATCCTCTTGCAGGAAGTGGCCGGCTTCCTCGATGAGCACGAGTTCCCCTGCACCGGGGATGCGGGCGGCGAAGCGCTCCCCTACCGCGGGAGGGAACACCGAGTCGTCGGTGGAGAACATGACGAGCGCGGGCTTGGACCAGGAGCCGAGGGCGTCGGTGACCTTGGCCATGGTGATGACATCGGGATGGTCGGCGTCGAGCGGAACGATGAGCGGGAACCGGTAGGCGCCCATCTTCGACCGTCGATCCGGGAACGGCGCCTCGTACGCCGCAAGCACCTCCCCGGGCCACTCGGTGTGGGCGGAGCGGCTCATCACGAATCCGACGGGAAGGTCGGGGTTCTTCTCCACGAAGGCCCTCCAGCGCAGGAACCCTTCGCTGGGCGGTGCTCTCCCGGAGAACAGCCCGGTGTTGAGGATGACGAGGCGGGAGAAGAGGTTGGGGTGCTCGACGGCGAGACGGAGTCCGATCGGGCCGCCCCAGTCCTGCACCACCGCGGTCCCGTCGCCGACCCCGAGCGAATCGAGCAGCGTCGCCATGAAGGCGACGTGGCGGTC
>CAYQZO010000018.1:0-13080 GCA_964421925.1 uncultured Acidimicrobiaceae bacterium | reverse complement strand
CGCCGGGTGCGAGTAGAACCAGAACACGTGCTGGTACAGCAGTGGTGCTCCCCACGCGGCGGCGTCGAAGAAGGTCATCCCGAAAGCCCGATCGAGCGCCACCATGAGCATGGCCAGGGCGACGAACTGGGTGAAGATCAGGGCAAGCGTCGAGGTGATGAACACCGACCACACGAAGATGGGCAGCCGGCCCCAGCTCATCCCGGGGGCCCGCAGCCGGATCACGGTGGTGACGAAGTTGAGGGCACCCACGATCGAGGACAGCCCGAGGGTGATGAAGGCCAGGTTGAAGAACAAGGCGCCCATGTCTGTAGTCACCGACAGGGGCGGATACCCCGTCCAGCCGGTGTCGTAGCCGCCGGCGAAGAAGGAGCCCACAAGGAGGACGACCACCGGTGGGACCAGCCAGTAGCTGACGGCGTTGAGGCGGGGGAAGGCCATGTCGCGGGCGCCGATCATGATGGGGACCACGTAGTTGCCGAACGCGCCCGACGCCGCCGCCACCGCGACGAAGATCATGATCGTGCCGTGCAGGCTCATCACGTTGTTGTAGGTGGCGGGCGTCATCACGTCGCGCCCGGCGTTCATCAGCTCCCACCGCATCAGCATCCCGAAGAGCCCGGCGAGGAAGAACAGGAACAGGAAGGTGACCAGGTACTGGATGCCGATCACCTTGTGGTCGGTGTCGAAGCCGAAGTACCGGCGCCACCCCGTGGCCGTGTACTGCTTGACGCCCTTGCCGGTCCACTCCCGGACCATGTAGTCCCACACCCCGACACCGAGCAGCCAGCCGGCGACACCGAAGAGCCAGGCGCCGAGCACCATCTGCTCGCCGTTCACTGCATCCAGCCCGCCGGCCAGCCGGATGACGGCGACGAGCCCGGCCCCGAAGGCTGCCCCGACGGCGCCGAACAGCGTTCCCTTGAGCAGGCTCATCCGGCCCCCGCGGCCAGGCCTGCCAGCCAGGTGTTGAACTCGACGCGGTCGACGACCCGAATGATCGTTCGCATGCGAGCGTGGCCGGTCCCGCACAGCTCGGCGCATTGCACCCGGAGCTGGTCGTTGGCGGCGAAGTCGCCGAGCTCCGTCGGGGTGACCATGGTCTCGGTGAACATGCCGGGCACCGCGTCCACCTTGATGCGGAAGGCAGGGACCCAGAACGAGTGGATGACGTCCTCCGAGGTGACCCTGAACCGGACCCTGGTGTCGACGGGCAGCAGGATCTCGTCGGCCTTGAGCAAGGTCACGCCCTCATCTGGAAAGGTGAAGCTCCAATTCCACTGCGATGCGACGACCTCGACGTCGACGTCGGCGTCGGGCTCTGCGGCCAGCTCGGCAAGGCCCGTGTAGCCCGGGGTGATGATGACGAACACGGCCAATGCCGCCGTGATGGCGACCCAGGCGGTGATGAATCCTCGATGGCTCCGCGCCGCCGATCCATCCTCGTCGGTGCCCGACGCCCGGAAACGGACGACCGAGTACACGAGCGCCACCAGGACGAAGGTGAAGACGGGGATGCCGAGGTAGGCGAGGAGCCAGAAGGCGGAGTCGACGATCTCGGATTCTCGAGCGGCGCTGGTCGGCTCGACGGTGGCGATGACCAGGGCTTCGAGAGCGACGGTGAGAACGAGCCACGTCGATCCGACCGCGATGATGTCGACACGAGTGGAGCGCTTCGCCATGGCGGGTCAACCTACTACACGACGTAGGAGCACCGCTACTACACCCTGTCGTACTCTGGTGTCGGCGTACTAGGGTGCCGGGCCATGAGTCGCTCACCCGGCTTGGAAGCCGCGGTCCTCGAAGTGCTGTGGGATCGGGGGGGATGGCTGACCGTCCGTGAGGTTCGGGAGGCCCTCGCTCCCCGGCGCCAGGTCGCCCACACCACGGTGATGACCGCGCTGCACCGGCTGTGGCGCAAGGGTGAGCTCGACCGGGAGCAGGCCGGGCGCGGCCACGCCTACCGGCCCAAGCTGACCAGGACCGAGCATGCGGCGCAGCGAATGCGGGAGGTGCTCGAGGCGACCGCCGACGCCGGCACCCTGACCCACTTCGTCGACAACCTGTCCGAGGAGCAACAAGCACTCCTCCGTCGCCACCTCGGGGAGCGCTGAGTGGGGGCCGCCTTCCTCGCCGGGGCGATCGGCCTCCTTGCCCTCCCCACTGCGATCCGTCACATGTCGCTCCGCCCCCGTGGCGCCGCCCGGATGTCACTGCTGAGCCTCGTCTCCGCCTCCGCCCTTCTCGAGACGGGATTCGTCGCGTGCGCCATCGCCCTGTGCGCCATCTGCACCGAGGCCCTGTTCGGCGGCAAGCACAACCACTTCTTCCCCGGCGGCAGGATCGCCGGGCTGGTCAGCCTCGCACTGGCTGTTGCCTTTCCCATCGCCTTGGCCATCGGACTGATGCGCGCCCGCTGGCGCACCCGGACCATGCATCTGGAGCCCTGGGTGGGAAGCCACGTCCGGCTCATGGGTTTCGACGTCGCCGTCTTGCCCACCCCGGCCGTGATCGCTTACTCAACTGCGACCAAGAGCCCGCAGATCGTGGTCTCCGAGGGCTTACTCGATACGCTGTCGCCTGCCGAGCTCGAGGCCGTCCTGGCCCACGAGGCAGCGCACCTTCACCTCCGCCACGGCCGGCTCTTGCTTCCGGTAGCAGCACTAGAGCCGATCGCCGCCGTTGCTCCCCCGCTGCGGACCAGCCTGGCCGCCACCCGGTTCACCGTAGAGCGGTGGGCCGACGAGCAGGCGATCGACTTCGGGGGAACACGCTCGAGTTTGATCAGCGCGCTTCAGCTGGTCTCCACGGCACCCCCGATGAGCCCGGTCACCTTCCTCAACGCGGCGGATGTCAAGGAACGCCTCCACGCCCTCGAAGACCGTCCCCAGGCGAGCCTTGGGCAGACTGTTGCGGTCATCGGCGGCCTTGCGCTGTTGACGTTGATCTCGCTCGCTGCGCTGATCCTCTGGCTCTAGCCGCCCTGCTCGGCCTGCCAGGTGATCTCCCACTGGAAGGCACGCTCCTGATCACCCCAGTGTGATTTGATGAACTGGAGAACGTCGCCGATCTGGTCGTCGGTGAGCACGTCCCCGAACGTCGGCATCACCGCGATCGGGATGGCGCTGCCGTCGCGGACGATCTCGAGGAGCAGCCCATCGGGGTGGTGCCAGGTATGACCTGTCGAGTCCTGTGGAGGCGGCTTGTAGGTCCCGTCATCGTTCGGGATCATCCAGTCGGGCTCGCCCGACAGGTCGGCACCGTGACACTCGGCGCAGTGTTGCTGGTAGAGGATCTCGCCGGAGAGGACCCGCTCGTCGTCCAGTGGTGGTGGCGGAGGCGAGCCGGCACCGTTGGTGAATCCGGGGGGCGCGAGCGTGGGTGCGGCCGGGAGCGTGTCTGGAGCCGGATCGGCTCCGGCACACGCCGCCGCAATGACGACAACGACGAGCCCGGCGAGCCGGGCCGGTCGGATCATTGTGCCGGGTTTCCCACCCCGCCGGAGCACGCACCTCCCGCCTCGGGGGCATCGGTGCTACCTTCGAACTCGTTGACGAACTGCTCCACCCTCGAGTCGCCGGCGTCGTCGAGCTCGAGCTGGTTGCCCCACGCGGTAAGCAAGATCGGGGACTCCTGGCCCGGCACCGGACTCACGATGACCTTGTCGAGGCCCTCGGTGAACCCTCGCAGTCGGTCGACGTGGCCTGCATCGAGATCGGGGTTGTACGTGATCCACACCGCCCCGTGCTCGAGGGAGTGCACCGCGTTCTCCGCGGGGACCGGGGTGTCGTAATACCCGCAGTTGAGCCATGCCGCCGAGTGGGCGCCGCCCGCCGGCACATCTTGGTCGTCGTAGATGTCGCCGTCGACGTGTTCGGGTGGTCCGACGGCGATGCTCTCAGTCTCTTCGGGAACTCCGCGCAACGGCGTGGGGCTGAACAGCACTGCAGCAACGAGGAGGGCGACGACGGCGACGCCCCCGGCCGCGATGAGGCGCCGGGGCCACGGGGATGGCTGCGCTCCACCCTTCCGTGCCGCTTGCTTCTTGCGCCCGTTGCTCATCGATCGTCCCCTGGCTCGCCCTCGCTCACGGAGGGTACGGCTCGAAGCCTTCTAAACGCTGGGTCTCCCTGACGAAGGCAACGATGGCTTGCACGTCCTCGTCGCTGAGTCCGGGGACCGGTTCCATGTCGCCAAACCCCCAGTGGTGGGAACGGGCGCCTTGTCGTACCGCAAGCAGGAAGGCGATGTCGGCGTGGTGGTTCGGCTCGTAGACAACGGACAGATGGCTGGGGCCCTGGTCGGTGCCGCGCAGGTCGGTGCCGTGACACTCGGCGCAGCTGGCCGCGTAGAGCACTGCCCCTGCGGCGACCAGGCCGGGATCCTGTGGCTGGATCTCGGTCTCCGGTCGATCGGTGCTCTCCGAGCATGCCGTGGTCAAGGCAGCCACGGCGAGGATCGCAGCAGCTCGCTTCATCCGATGGAGAGGTCGATGCGGCGCAGCAGCATGGCGTTGATGGCGACGATCACCGTCGACAGGCTCATGAAGATCGCCCCGATCGCTGGAGAGAGCACGATCCCGATTCCGACGAGTACGCCGGCGGCGAGCGGGATGGCGAGGACGTTGTAGCCGGTCGCCCAGGCCAGGTTCTGCTTCACCTTCCGCTGGGTGGCCTTCGACAGCGTCAAGGCCCGGGCGACGTCGGTGGGGTCGTCTTCGACCAGCACCAGGTCGGCCGACTCGATGGCGACGTTGGTCCCTGCCCCGATGGCGATGCCGAGATCGGCGGTGAGCAGGGCTGGAGCGTCGTTGATTCCGTCACCGACGAAGGCGGTCGGGCCTTCTCGTTTGAGCTCCTCCACGATCCTGGCCTTGTCTTCGGGGAGCACCCTGGCGAAGTAGCGGTCGATGCCGAGGGTGGATGCCACGGTGGCGGCCACCGCCTCGGCATCACCGGTGATCATGACCACGGACACGCCGAGCCCGGGGAGCTCGGCGATCGTGCGTCTGGCCTCGTCCCGGACCTTGTCGGCCATGGCGCACACGGCCAGGGCCCGGGTCCCGTCCATGAGCACCACCGCGCTGTCGCCGCGGCCATCGGCCCGCTCCAGCGCCGCGCCGAGACCATCCGGGATGTCTACCTCGAGTTGGGCTGCCCATTCCGGCCGCCCGATGCGAAGGAGCCCGCCATCGACGGAGGCTTCGATGCCGTGTCCGGGGACCGCGGTCGCCAACCCGGCTTCGTCGGGGGTGATTCCAGCTCGAGCGGCGGCGTCGACGATGGCGGCGGCGAGCGGGTGCTCCGATCCACGCTCCAGGCCGGCGGCAACCGCCAACGCCCGGTCCGGGTCGAACCCATCGACGGTCACATCGGAGACCACGAACCGCCCTTCGGTGAGCGTGCCGGTCTTGTCGAAGGCGACGATGGCGACGTCACGGCCACGTTCGAAGGCCTCCATGTTGCGCACCAGGATCCCGTTCTCGGCAGAGATGCCGGTGGCGTTGACGTTGACCAGCGGGATCGCCAGGCCCAGGGCGTGGGGACAGGCGATGACCAGCACGGTCACGGCCCGGGTGATGGCGAAGGTGGCGTCGTCGAGCCCGAGCCAGATGAGGAAGGTGGGCAAGGCAATGCCGATGGCGATGATCGTCAACCACATCGCGGCCCGATCCGCGAGCACGGCGTATTCGCTTCGCGACGCCTGGGCATCCTGGACGAGGCGCATGATCTGGGACATCGTGGTGTCGTCTCCGGTACGGGTCACCATCGCGGTGAGCGCACCCTCCCCGTTGATCCCACCGGCGACCACTTCGTCACCGGCTTCCTTGGACACCGGCTTCGACTCGCCTGTGAGGAATGCCTCGTTGACCGAGGATCGGCCCTCGGTCACCTCACCGTCGATCGGGACCTGCTCGCCCGGTCGGATCAGGACCCGCTGGCCCTCATGTAGCCCGGCCACCGGCACGTCGACGATCGAGCCGTCGTCGTTGACCAGGTGCGCCACGTCGGGGACGAGCTTGGCCAGCTCCTCGAGAGCAGAGGCCGATGCCACCACGGCGCGCATCTCCATCCAATGGCCGAGCAACATGATGTCGATGAGCGTCGCCAGCTCCCAGTAGAAGTCGTGCCCGGGAAAGCCGAGAGAGACGGCGAGGCTATAGGCGTAGGCGACGGAGATGGCGATCGTGATCAGGGTCATCATCCCCGGCTGCCGTCGCTTCCACTCCCGCCGGGCACCGGTGAGGAACGGCCCGCCGCCGTAGAAGAAGAGGACGGTCGCCACGATCGGTGACACCCAGGTCGACCCCGGGAAGGTCACCGCCTCGTATCCGAGCCAGTCCTGGATCTGCGGCGAGAAGTAGAGCAGCGGGAGGGTGAGGAGCACGCTGACGAGGAGCCGGTCGCGGAACATCTCCGGTGAGTGCCCGGCGTGTTTGCTGTGGTCGGCGTCCTCGGCATGGGCAGAGTGATCCGCGGCCGGGACCGCAGAATCCGTCGTCGGATGCTGATGGTCCGGCGGCGTCGGAGGCGTCGGTGCGTGGTGGGCGTGTTCGTCGTGTGTCATGTCACCGGTCGAGGTCGGACCTCCGCTCGAGGTAGTCGTTGCGATCGATCTCGCCGCGAGCGTACCGCTCGTCGAGCAACTGGCTGGCACGGCTCTCGCCGGCACCTCTCGGGTCCTGGGGGCGTACGGTCGACCAGATCGCCCACCCGACGAAGGCGATCAGCGCAACCATGAACAGCCAGCCGAATAGCATCATGCCCCACCCCCAACTCCCCATGTGGTCCCATCCGGTGGCGTCGGCGAAGGTCAGCGAGAGCGCTCTCATTGGATCCTTCCTCTCTCTCCTTGCCGGTTATACCGCTTCCAGTCGACTGGAAGGTCAAGGGGGTGAATTGGAGACGCGCCGCACACACACCGGCACCGACGCGCCGCGGTCGCCGCCCTGATGGAGCGGCGACCGCTGTGCGCAGTGGGACGGACTCGGTCAGGCCGATGCGTAGATCAGCGACGCCTTCATGCCGGCCTCGTAGTGGCCCGGCAGCAGGCAGGCGATCTCGTTGAACAGCGTTGTGTCCTCCGGAACCACGAACAGCACCTCGCCGGCCTCACCGGGTTGCAGGAGCATGACGATGTCGATGTCCTCGTGGTGGCCGCCGCCTTCTTCGTGGTCGGCGTGTCCGGCCGCGATGTGCTCCTCGATGCGGTGCTGGTTGGACAGGCGGAACTCGTGCTCGATCACGCCCTCGTTGGTGACGACGAACTTGATGACCTCACCCTCGACGACCTCGTACTCGATAGGCGAGAACTCGAGCTCGGTCATCGACACCACGATCACTCGATCGGCGTCGCCGGCGTCGACGACCTCGTCGTCATGGCCATCCTCCTCATCGTGGGTGGCGTCCTCGTCGTGGTGCATCCCCTCGTCGTCGTGCATCCCCTCGTCGTCGTGGCCGTCGACCACGGTCGTTGTGGTGGGGTCGTCTGCGGTGCCCCCGGCATCGTCGGCCGGGGTTCCACACGCGGCGGCGATGAGGGCAAGCATGAAGGCGAGGGCCAGGATTCGATTCTTCACCGCGAAACCTCCTGTGGTCATGGGTGAATGATCGAACGGCGTCGCCCGCTTGCGCAGTCGGCCATCCGGTCATCGGGCATCCATCGTTCGGTGGAGGGCGGGGCAGGGCCTTTCGGCCCTACTCGATCAAGCCCTCACGCAGGCCGACGGCGACCGCCTCGGCGCGGCTCGACACCCCCAACCGTTCGAAGATGCCGCGCAGGTAGGTCTTCACCGTGGCCTCGGCGATCCCGAGTTCGGTGGCGATCTGCTTGTTCTCGTAGCCCCGGGCGACGAGCTGGAGCACCTCGTTCTCCCGCGGGCTCAAACGGGCCGGGCTCGATCCTTTGCGGACCTCGCTGATCAGGGGAGCAACGACCTCACCCTGCAAGTAGGCCCCGCCATCGGCGACCGCCTCCAGGGCCCGGATCAACTCGTCGCGGCCGGTGTTCTTCAACAGGTAGCCGGAGGCGCCGAGCTCGATAGCCCGGCGCACATAAGCCGGTTGGTCGTGCATGGACAGGATCACGACCCGCACCTGGGGGAACTCGGCCCGGATACGTTCCAGGGCGTCGAGTCCGCTCATCCCCGGCATGCGGACGTCGACGAGGGCGACATCGATGGGCGTCGTTGCCAGCAGGTCGAGGAGGGCATCGCCCGAGTCGGCCTCGCCTGCGATCTCGATGCCCTCGGCGTCCGACAACATCCAGCTGAGGCCGTCGCGAACGATACGGTGATCGTCGGCGATGGCGACCTTCACGCCGGGCTCCGCTCGATGGGCAGCCAGGCGGTGAAGACCGACCCGCCACCGCGGCGGCGGCGCACCGTCAGTCCGCCGCCGAGGGCTTCGAGACGCTCCCGGGCGGTGGTGAGGCCCAGGCCCGCTTCACCGGCATACCCGGCGCCATCGTCGCCGATCTCGACAACGACCCGGTCGGCGTCGGTGGCGAGCTCGATCCACACCGCGTCGGCTTCGGCATGCTTGCGGGCGTTCATCACCCCCTCCTGGGCGGCGCGGAACAGCGCCGTTCGCGCCACCGGCGACAGATCCGCCGGTTCCGGGGACAGGTCGATGTGCACCGTGGCGCCGGTTTCGGCCTCGGTGATGGCCGCGAGATCGCGCAGCGCCGTGGTGAGCCCGGCGTCGGCGGCGAGACCCTGGTACAGATAGTCGAGCTGGCCTCGCAGGGTGGCGTCGACCTCGCGCACGATGTCCTCCAGGTTCTCCAGCTCGTCGGCGACCGGGTCACCGGTGTCCAGCTTGGCCCGGCTTCCTTCCAGCCCGTACAGCAGCCGGTATAGCGGCTGGCCGACGTCGTCGTGGAGAGCACCCACGATGAGACGGCGTTCCTCTTCCTGAGCCCGGAAGAGCGCCCCGAGCAGGCCCTCGGCCTGGCGGCGACGCCGGTTGATGCCCCGGGCGACGGCCGTCGAGAGCGCACCGAGGAACACGGCCAGCACGCCAACGCCGATGGCTATGGCCAGCCACGTATTGCGGTTGATGTCGGCCATGGCCTCGTTGAGGGAGTCGAGGCGTTGCTCGACCTCGACGACCATCGTCACTGTCCCGTCGGCCGCGACAACCGGAACGTAGACCTCGATGAGCTGCCCGAGGGCTCGCTCGCCGGCGTGAGCGGGATCGGTGAGATCGGAGATGTGCGTCGCTACGGCTCCCGCGAAGGCATCGTCCGCCAACGACGACAGCTCGAATCGGCCCCCGATCAGGTCCGGATCGTCCGAGTAAACGATCCCGCCGTCCGGCGCCCATACCTTGACCCGCTCAGTCTCACCGCTCATCAACCCGTGATGTGCCGCGGCATCGAAGACCTCGAATGCCTCGGAGCCGGGAGCGTCGGCCAGGCCGAGTTCGGGTAGGGCACCAACCTCGCTGGCGATGAGGTCGGCCCGGGCTTCGAGCAGATTGGCGCGAGCCGATGCGGTGATGGCGAACCCCATCGCGACCGTCAGGATCGCCGAGGCGGCAAGCCCGATCACGGCGACGCGGCCGAGCCCGCCGATCTCCTGCCACTCGGCACGAAGCCCGCGCAGAAGGCCTCGGGTACGCCCGCTCTCTGTTCGGTGACTCATGATGAGGACCTTGCCCGGTGACGCAGAGGGTACTGATGGATCCAACCATGTCCGAGAGTCCGCCGGTCGCCTCAGCACGTCCGGGTGCAGAGTCCTCTGCTTCACTGCCCTCGACGAACGAGGAGGCAGGTGTGGCAAGGAGCTACTGGCGGAGACTGGGCGAACGCGCGGAGCGGGTCGGTGTGCTGGAGACGATCGAGAACCCGGCCACGGTCACCGCTCTGGCGGCTATCTGGACGCTTGGCGCTGCCATCAACTCGGTGTTCATCGCCCTCATCTTCTTCGCCTTCGACGAACCGGTCGCGGGGTGGGTCTCAGCAGGCCTGCTCGCCTTCTACCTGGGCGGCTGGGTGCTGTTCGCTACGTCGGGCCGGGTGCGGCTCCCCTTCACGGTTCTCGTCGTTGCCAGCCTCGTCGCGCTCATCACGATGCAGTGGCTCCTCGGCGGATACGCCAACTCGGGGGGAACGTTCTTCTGGAGCATCGGACTCTCGCTCGTGATGGTGCTCCTTCTTTCCAGGACGGCCACGGTCGTCGGCGTGGTGCTCGTGGTCGCTGTCGCCATCTCGTTCGGATTCCTGGAGCAGTCGCTGCAAGGGAGCCGGGCTGCGCCGGATCCGGCGCTGCCCGCAATCATGTTCCCCTACACGCTGGTTGCGATCGTTCTGCTCATCGCCCCGGTGATGGCGCTGCTTGTCGGCCGGTTGAACCTCGAACGAGAGCGCGCCGAGGGTTTGCTGCTCAACGTCCTGCCCTCGCAGGTCGCGACCGAGCTGAAGACGACCGGGGCGACCGCGCCCCGCCACTTCGACGCGATCTCGGTCCTGTTCGCCGACATCGTCGGCTTCACCCCCCGCTCGGCGGGGATGGACCCCGACGAGCTCGTCGCAAGCCTCAACGAAGTGTTCACCGCCTTCGACGGCCTCGTTCGCAAGCACGGTGCGGAGAAGATCCGGACCATCGGCGACAACTACATGGTCGCCGCCGGCGTCCCCCTCCCCAGGCCCGACCACGCAGAAGTGCTGGCCGCCCTCGCCCTCGAGATGCTGGACTATGCGGCGACGTCGCCGTGGAGCTTCCGGATCGGGATCAACTCGGGCCCGGCGATCGCCGGCGTGCTCGGCGTCGAGAAGTTCCAGTACGACCTGTGGGGTGACGCCGTCACCACCGCTTCCCGTATGGAATCCCACGGCGAGCCGGGAAGAGTCCAGATCACCGAGGCCACCAACGAGCTGATCGAGGACGCCTTCGCCACCACGCCGCGGGGTTCAATCGAGGTCAAGGGCAAGGGCACGATGACCACCTACTGGCTGGACGGACCCGCCGCTACGACCGCTCGCGGTTGAACTCCAGGAACAGCTGGACCGCGCCACCGGGGCCTTCCGGGTCGAGGTAGGCCGAACCCAGCGTGAACGACGGCGGTCCCTCGAGCTCGTCACCCTCCAGCAGGGTCGAGTAGGGCCGCCCCGCCAGCAGCCGGCCGGCCAGGGTCAGGTAGAGCGCGTCGACGGCCGGGGTGAGCATGTGGAACACCTGCGGCCCCGCCGCCGAGAACACCACCTCATGGCCGAGCTCGCCGAGGGCGGCGAGGAGCAGGTCGCTCGCCACGCGACCCTCCCTTCCCGCAGTGACGACGGTGAGCCCGGCGTCGACCAGGGCCGCCTTGGTGTCGGCGTCGGGCTCGGTGCCGAGCACGGCGATCACGTCGTCGGCGACGCCCGCCGCTACCTCCGGGTCGAAGTTGGCCTGGCCCGTCACCACCGCCACCGACGGTTGCGGAGGGAGATCCAGGCCCGATCGATAGTCGACCATGTAGGCCACGGTCGGATCGTCGGCGGAGGGAACCATGGACTGGGCGCTTCCTCCCTTGGCGCGGTCCCTGATGTACCGCCCGCTGGCGAGGACGACGTCGGCTTGCATCATCAGCTCCTGGAACAGTCCCCAGTCCCGCTCGTTGCGGGTCGCCTTCGGCGCCCCCGAGGTGCCCTCGAGGGCGATCTTGCCGTCCAGGCTCGAGATATAGCCGGTGTAGACATAGGAGCCGCCCGGCCGAGGCCGGGATCGGACGTCGCTGTGCAGGTGGAGGCCGCGCAGCTCGCGCTCGACACCGACCTCCGGGTAGAGCTCGATCAACGGGGTAGTCATGGTGGCCAACTTAGCCGCTGCCTCTACCGTTGGCCCGTGGAAGCCGCTCACGACCCGTGGAGAGCGCTCGCCGATCGGTTCGTCGACCGTCACTACAACTCGCTGCGGGGGAAGGTGCGCAGCTACGTCATCGACCAGCACCTCCGCGACCACCTGCCCAAGCCCCCGGCGCGGGTGATCGACGTCGGCGGTGGCGCTGGGAATCAGTCGATCCCCCTCGCCCGCCGCGGCTACGAGGTGACCATTGCCGATCCGTCACCCGCCATGCTGGAGCGCGCCGCCGCGGCTCTTGGCAGCGAACCTCCCGAGGTGCGCTCCCGGATCGAACTGGTCGAGGCTCGGGGCGAGGATCTCCTTGGCCTCTCGCATCGGCCCTATCACGCCTCGCTGTGCCACGGCGTGATCATGTATGTCGACGAGCCCGACCCCATCGTCGCCACCCTCGCCGGTCTGGTCGGACCGGGTGGCGTCGTGTCCATCGTGGCCAAGAACCGCGCCTCGCTTGCGGTCAAGCCGGCACTGGAAGGGCGCTGGGAGGACGCTCTGGCCGACTTCGAGGCAGACCGGCAGGTGAACACGATGGGGCTCGACACCCGCACCGACACTCCGGACGAGCTCACAGCCTTGCTGGCCGCCCATGGCGTGGACCCGATCGCCTGGTACGGGGTCCGGCTGTTCACCGACAACTGGCCGTACGAGAAGCCCGCACCCGACGACGTCGACGCCGTGTTCGCCGTCGAACTCGAAGCGAGCCGACGCGATCCGTATCGGCTACTCAGCCGGCTCTTCCACCTGGTGGGACGAAAGCGTTAGGCGTACTGACGCCGGCCCGTCACCCCGCCGCCGCTCCACGAGAAGATGTCGAGCAGCAAGGCCAGGCCGAGAATGATCCAGTCGAACCCGGTCACCCCGTTGGGGGCGACCGCAACCCAGCCGAGGGTGAGCCAGGGGAGGAAGATGAACCCGGCAAGGGCCCACCAGAAGGTGCTGAAGGCGCGCTCCCAGCGAGCGGTGTCGACGAGCCACCACACCAGGATGCCGGCGCGAGGTCCCAGAAACGCCAGAACGACCAGGAAACAACACATGATCAGCATCCCCTTCGTTGTTGCCCGCTGAGACCTTAGCCATCCCGTCTAAGGGATGTGTCCCGTGATCAGGCTGATACCAGAGGCGCCGAGGTCGTCGCCGAGATACATCCGGTATTCGCCGTCGACATACACCACGGACAGCGCAAGGGTGCCTCCGGCGCGCTTCGCCGGAGCATTGTGGCACGCGCCTCAGGGCTCGAT
>CAYQZO010000017.1:0-13136 GCA_964421925.1 uncultured Acidimicrobiaceae bacterium | reverse complement strand
GCGCCGGGCTGCTGCTCGTGTTCGCTGCCCACGGGGGCTGACCGACGCAAACCCGAATCTGTCGCACCCGGCCCGTACCATCCTGTCATGGCGCGCATCCACGTCGAAGGCTGGGCTCCCGAGTACGGGAGCTCGCTGCAAACCGACGAATCCCTCGCCGACGAGGACCGGGTCGACGAGACCATCGAGGTCTCGGGTGCCTGGGATCCGATCGGCGGTGTCGACGACGGCGTCGACGCGGTCGCCTTCGTCGACGGGGTGCGCCGCATCGACGCCCGGCTCACCCTCGAAGACGGCGACGGCCCGCCGGTGTCGGGCATCTGCGGGACCTACGCGGTGGGCTCGGTGCTGTGGGATCGCACCGTCCCGTCGTCACGGGTCACCCATGCCGTTGTCGATCGGTTGGCCATCTTCGGCAACGGCAAGGCGGCCCCGATGCCCCCGGTCTCCCCCGAGCTCAACTACCGGACCGAATCCGTCGCCACCTCCGACACGTCCGGGCTCATCCAATCACTGCACGGACAGATGCGCCGCGCCGAGGCCGATCTCTCCGAGGACCTGGCCAAGGCGGGCACGTTCGTCGTGGCCGACGGCCCCATCAACGACCTGTCCGCCACCGAGAAGGTGGGGTTCATCAAGACCCACCGCCGTCCTTACCTGAGCGACGAGCGCAGCGGCATCGTCGGCCGCCTCGCCGCCGGAGAGCGCACTCCGTTGTTCCTCATCGGCGCCGGTGGCGCCTATCCCCGGTACTCCTGGTACTTCCGGCTCGCCGACGTCGCCCACGGGCACGCCTGGTCGGGCATCGCCCGTGCCGAGGTCTCCAGCCACCTCGATCTCGCCACCGCCCGGCGCATGGCGGACCGGGTCACCGCGGTGGTCCCGGCAGTGGCATCCGAGGCCCACATCGACCCGAGGGCGCCGCAGAATCTGGTGCCGATCGCGGCCTTGGAGCGTGACCTGCGAAGGCGCATGGGAGAGCCCGGGTTCGTCTACCGTGAGCTGCGAGCGGCCACCTTGGGCGGGGTGCGGACATGACCGAGCATTCAGTCGGGCGCGTGCTGGGGAGCCAGCACAGCTCCACAAGCGAGTTCCGTGTCGTCCTCGACGAGGACGAGTACCTCCAGCTCGACGACCTTGTCGTGGTGCGTACCCAGGTCCCCAAGTACGGCGAGGTGCGCACCTACGGCGTCGTCACCGAAGCCGAAGCGGTCTACGAGGGCGCCCAATACGAGTCCGACACCCACCGCATCGCCGCCGAGGGGATCCTGCCCGGCGCCAAGGTGCGGTCGGCTCAGGTGCAGGTGACCCGAGTCGACCCCGAGCTGTGGGTATCCGCCGACCCCGGCGAGGTCGTGGAGCGGGCAAGGGGCGAGGCCCGGGACAAGGCCCTGTACGTGGACGAGATGGCGCGTCCGCTGCCGACGGGCATCGGGCGCGACGGCGATCCGGTGTCGGTCGACCTCGACTTCTTCGACGGGCGCAAGGGCGGCCACATGTCGATCTCGGGCATCTCCGGCGTCGCCACCAAGACCTCGTTCGCCCTGTTCTTCCTCCGCCTGCTCTCGGCCCGGCCCGACATCGTGGGCGAGGGGGCGGCGAACCTGCGGGTGCTGGTCTTCAACGTCAAGGGCGAGGACCTGTTGTGGCTGGACAAGCCCAACAATGCCTTCACCGCCGACGATGCCGCGCAGTGGGAGCGCCTCGGCGTGGAGCCTGCTCCCTTCCCCTCGGTGGGGTTCTGGGCACCGCCCCGGCCCAAGTCGGGCGATGTGCTGGTTCCCGACACCGGCGGCCGCCAGGAAGGAGTGGCTGCTTTCGCCTGGACCCCCCGCGAGTTCATCGATGAGGGCCTCCTCCGGTTCCTGTTCACGGACGCCTCGGATCAGCGCAACCAGCTCTCCTTCATCGAGGAGCGGGTCCGCGCCCAGCTGCGGCGCTACGCCGTCGACGTGGACGGCATGCCGGGTGCGGTGGTGTTGCGCGACCCCGCCGACGTCGACGACCCGTACGCCCCGGTGGTGCCGCACCGCGGGGAGCGGGTGATCGTCGACCTGCGCACCATGATCGACGCCATCTCCGAGTTCATCGATCCCGAAGAGGGAGAGCCGGAGCCGCGGTGGACCGGGCGGGTGCAGGGCGGCACAGTGTCTGCGTTCCTGCGAAGGCTCATCGCCGCCGAGAATCGGCTCGGTCACATGATCCGGGCGGGCGACAGCAGGCGCATCGACCGCGACGCCGCCCAGGTGACCGTGGTCGGCATCCAGGGGTTGCACGACCTCGGGCAGCGGTTCGTGGTGGGCGCGCTCCTCGCCGAGACCTTCGACGAGAAGGAGCGGTCCGGGCAACGCCTGCCCCTGTCGGTGATCGTCCTCGATGAGCTCAACAAATACGCACCTCGTGAGGGGTCGAGCCCGCTCAAGGAGATGCTCATCGACATCGCCCAGCGGGGGAGGAGCCTCGGCGTGCTGCTGGTGGGTGCCCAGCAGACCGCATCGAAGGTGGCGCCCGAGGTGATGGAGAACGCCGCCATCAAGGTGGCCGGTCGCCTCGACGCCGCCGAGGCCGAGCGTGCCGAGTACGGCTGGATGCTCCCCTCCACCCGTGCCCGTGCCCGGCTTCTCAAGCCGGGCACGATGGTGCTCTCCCAGCCCTCCATCCCGGTCCCCATCGTCCTCGACTTCCCGTTCCCGCCGTGGGCCACCCGCAAGGAAGAGGTCGACACCACCGACGCCGATCCGTTCGAGGGTCTGTGAGGGTCCTGCACACCTCGGACTGGCACGTGGGCAAGAAGCTTGGACGGTACGACCGCTCCGATGAGCACCGCGACGTCATCGCCGAAGTCGTCGCCATCGCCGACGAGCGTGAGGTCGACCTCGTCCTCCACTCAGGCGATCTGTTCGACCGGCCGCTCCCTCCGGTCGATGCCCTCAACATCGCCCTCGACGGACTGGTCGGTCTGAGCCGGGCCGGGCACCGACCGGTGGTGGTGATCGCGGGCAACCACGACTCGCCGGGGTTCTTCGACGCCCTCGCTCCGTTCCTGCGCACCGTCAACATCCACATGGTCGGTGCCATCAAGCGCCCGGACGGAGGCGGCGTGCTCGACTTCGACACGCCGGCGGGGCGGGCGGTGGTTTCGGCGTTTCCGTTCCTGCGTGAGGGACGCAGCTTCGAGGTGTGGGAGCCCCCCGAGGAGCACTACAAGAAGTATGCCGACCGCCTCGGAGCGATTTCGGCTGCCTACAGCACGCACGCATCCGAGCTTGCCGGAACCGATGCGGTGACTTTCCTGGTCGCTCACTTCCTGGTGGGCGGAGCCAAGGTCCACGGGCACGGCGCTCCCCGCGGTGAGCGGGAACTGCACATGGGCGAGGCCTACACCGCCACCTCCGAGTCCATCCCACCCGGGCCTCAGTACGTGGCCCTCGGGCACATCCACGCCCCGCAGAAGGTGCCCGGCGCCCGGGTTCCCGCCGAGTACGCCGGATCGCTGCTCGAACTCGACTTCGGGGAAGCGGGCGAGCAGAAGCGGGTGGTCATCGTCGACGTCGAGCCCGGTCTCCCGGCGAAGGTCACCTCGGTGCCCCTCGCCGGGGGACGCCGGCTCCTCAGGCCCCGGGGCCCCTGGGACGAGGTCGTGGGCATGGACGGCGTGCACGACGCCTATCTCGATCTCACCGTGGAGACCGCCGGGCCCGACCCGGGCCTGGCGGAGCGGGCGTTCGACGAGTTCGACTACGTGGTGAAGGTGCGCGCCGAGTACCCGCGGCTCGAAGCCGATGCCGCTTCTCTCGGCGAGCATCGCACCCTCAGCGAGTTGTATCGCGACTACTACGTGGACGCCCACGAGGCCGAGCCTCCTCCCGAGCTGATCGCGGCGTTCACCGAGGTCCTCGAGGAGGTCACCGGTGCGCCCGCTTGAGCTCAAGCTGCGCAACTTCCGCTCGTACTTCGGCGACGACGCCGCTTTCGACTTCCGGGACCGGCGCTTGGTCGGGATCGTCGGGCCCATCGGGAGCGGCAAGTCCACCATTCTCGACGCCATCGCCTTCGCCCTGTACGGGAGGACCGCGTCCGTAGGCAAGAGCACCAAAGCCCTCATCCATCAGCGCGCCGACAACGCCGCCGTCGCTTTTCGATTCACCGTCGACGACGAGGTCTGGGAGGCACAGCGCATGCTGCGTCAGAAGGGCGCCAGCCAGCACGCCCTGTACCGGCTCGCCGACGACACGGACGACGCCGAGAAGCTTGAGACCGTCACCGGCGACGTCGAGACCACGGCTCGGATCGCCGAGCTCCTCGGCCTCGACTTCGATGCCTTCGGGCGCTCCGTGCTGCTCGCCCAGGGCCGGTTCGCCGAGTTCCTGTCGGCGCGGCCCGCGGAGCGAGACAAGGTCCTCAAGGGTGTCTTCGGCCACGACCGGATCGACCGGATGCGGACCGCAGCCAAGGAGCATGCACGCTACGCGGAGATCGAAGCGGAGAAGGCGACGGTCGCCGTCCAGCACCTGGCCGAACTGGAGGCACGAACCGGCGAGCGTCGCCGGCAGCTCGGCGACGACCACAAGCGCATGCAGGCGCTCGAGGACATCGAGCCGGACGTCGTCAAGCTCGGCGCCGCCATCGACGAAGCACGAAGGGAGGAGCAGCGCAACGAGGCCAGGCTCGACGAGCTGCGTGCCGTGGCAGAGTCACTCCCCGGCGATGACGACCTGGAGGCGACGCTGAGCGCGGCCAGGCGGGCCGCGACCACCCGTCGGGAGGCCGCGGGGCGGCTGGAGGCGGCCCGGTCCGAGTTGGAGCAAGCCCAGGCGGGGGTCGAGGCGGCTCGCGGGGCGCGAAAGGCGTTCGAGGAGGCAACCGCCTTGTTCGAGAGGGCCAAAGATCGCGCCGACTCGGTCACCAAGGCCGCCCATGCGCTGCGCCGGGGAACCGAGCGTCTCGAGCAGGCCACCGCCGAGATGAAGGGTCAGGCCGACCGGGTGACGCTGGCCGACCGGACCGCCGACGACGCAGCCTCCGCACTTGCCGAGCAGACCGCGTTGGTGCACGCCGCCGAGGAAGCGTTCCACGAGGCGACCCACGCCAACATGGCGGCAACCCTGCGCAACGAGCTCCATTCGGGTGCGACCTGCCCGGTGTGCGAGCAGACGGTGGCGACCGTCCCGGTTGGGATCGACGCGGCCGACGTCGACATCGCCAGGAGCGCGCTCGACGAGGCCCGCACCGCCCGTGGGACATTGGAACAAGCCCACACCGAAGCCGCCGCCGCCCTCGAGTCGGCCAGGACGGCCCACCAGGAGGCCGAACGGCGCCACCAGGAAGCAGCATCGGCCGCGGAGGAGCTGGAGCGCGAGCTCCGGGATGCCAACGAACGCTCCGCCGAGGTCGCCGATCAGCTCCGCGTGCTCGTCGGGAGCGGCGACGCCGCTGCCGCGATCGCCGCCATGGGGAAGAAGGTCGAAGCCGCGGCAGCCCGTCTCGATGAAGCCACAGCCGGGCGAGAGCGGGCCTTCGCCGATCACGACGCTGCGATCGAATCCGAGCAGGCCACGGGCAAACACCTCGCTGATCTCCGCGTGACCCTGGCCGGTATCTCCGCCCGCCTCGACGGAGCCCCCGACGTCGGTGAGGGGGCCGACGCCATCGGGCAGGCGGCAGCGGAGTTGCGCCGGGTGGTCGAGCAGGGACGTCGCGAGGCAGGGGAGGCGCGGGACCGGGCGGCGGCCACGGCCAAGGAGCACGAGGTCGCTCTGGACGAGCTCCTCGGTGAAGCGGGTGTCACCGAACCCTTCGACCAGGCGCTGGCGGCGCTTCGGTCGCGGGTGGAGGTGCTCGGGGAGGAGATCGCGCACGCCGAGGAGCAGCTCGCCGGCCAGAGCGAGGCCCGGGAGCGGCGCGACCAGCACGTCGCCGCCATGAAGACCTACCAGGCCCTTGCCGGAGACCTCACCGACGCCCGCTTCGTTCGCTTCCTCCTCGACGACGAGCGCCGCCGCCTCGCCGAGCTCGGCAGCGACCACTTCCAGCGGCTCAGCAACGGCCGCTACCGGTTCACCGAGGACGGGGTGTTCGACATCGTCGACCTCACCGCTGCCGACGCGGTGCGCAAGGCGGACAGCCTGTCGGGGGGTGAGACCTTCCTCGCCTCGCTCGGCCTTGCTCTCGCTCTCGCCGAGATCGTGTCCCGGGGCGGAGGCCGGCTCGACTCGTTCTTCCTCGACGAGGGGTTCGGAACACTCGATCCAGAGCACCTCGACCTCGCCATGGAGGGCATCGAGTCGCTGGTCGCCGAGGGCAGCGAGCGGCTGGTTGTGGTCGTGAGCCACGTCCCCGAGCTTCGTCACCGGATCGAAGACCTCATCGAGCTCGACCGCAGCCCGACGACCGGTGATACCCGGGTGCTGAGCGCGTGAGGCTGCCGCTGTCCGGAGTCCGCGTCCTCGAACTGGCGGGGATCGGCCCGGTGCCGTTCGCCGGCATGGTGTTTGCCGGAATGGGAGCCGACGTCGTTGTGGTGGATCGGATCGGCGGCCGGCCCGATCCCGACGTCATGCTCCGGGCGGTGGGGCGGGGGAAGCGCTCGATCGCCATCGATCTCAAGCAGCCCGAAGGGGCGGGGACGCTGCTCCGCCTCGTCGAGCAATCGAACGTCCTCATCGAAGGATTCCGGCCCGGCGTTGCCGAGCGGCTCGGCGTGGGACCCGAGGAGTGCCTTGGCGTCAACGGGGACCTGATCTACGGGCGGATGACGGGCTGGGGGCATAACGGCCCGCTGGCGCAAATGGCGGGTCACGACATCAACTACATCGCCCTGGTCGGCGCCCTCGATGCGATCGGGAGCGAGGAGCACTCGATCCCTCCACTGAACCTGGTCGGCGACTACGGCGGGGGTGCGATGTTCCTGGTCGCCGGTGTCCTCGCCGCCCTGGTCGCCGGTTCCGGCGGCGTGGTCGATACCGCCATGGTCGACGGCGCCGCCTCGCTCATGGCCCCCTTCTACGCCATGCGCGGTCTCGGGTTGTGGGGCGACGCGAGGGCCGACAACCTGCTCGATGGCGGCGCTCCCTTCTATACGGCATACCCCACCGCGGACGGCAAGCAGGTTGCGGTGGGTGCGTTGGAGCCGCAGTTCTACTCGGCGCTGATCGATGGCCTCGGCCTGGACGGCGCGGACCTCCCGGACCGCCTCGACAAGGAGCAGTGGCCCCGGCTGCGGGAACGCCTCGCCGGAGTCTTCGCCACCCGGACCCGCGATGAGTGGGAAGCGGTCTTCACCGGAACCGACGCCTGCGTGACACCGGTGCTGTCGATGGCGGAAGCGCCCCGACATCCCGCCAACGTCGCCCGCGCCGTGTTCGTCGGCGCCGACGAACCGTTGCCGGCGCCGGCGCCACGTTTCGGCGATGAGCTGCCGGCCGATCTCGCCGCGGCGCCCCTCCCCGGAGCCGACACCGACCGGATCCTCGCCGACGCAGGCGTCACGAGTTCCGAGATCGAGCGGCTGCGCTCAGCCGGCGTCGTCGGCTAGCCCTCCAACCCGCTCGGGTCGCTTGGTACGTCGACCGCGTAGAGACGCAGCACCTCGATGGGGACGATGTCGGTCGCCCGCTCGTGTGTCGAGGCGAGCAACACCGGTGCCGCCACCCCGTCGTGATGGGCCCTGAGCCAGTTGGGAGCGGTGACGCACCACGTGTCGCCCGGCGTGAGCCCGGGAAAGCGGAACTGTGGCATGGGCTGAGTGAGGTCGTTGCCGATGCTGCGCTGATGCTCCAGGAACTCGGTGGTCATCACCGCACAGATGGTGTGGCTGCCGATGTCACGGTCATCGGTGTGGCAGGCACCGTCGCGGAAGAAGCCGGTCACCGGGTCGAACCCGCACGGTTCGAGGTCGGCACCCAGCACGTTGCGGTCGGTCATACCCGGCAGTATCGCTTCGAAGGGACCGCGCTGCACTGAGCTCGGCGTCTCAATTCGATCCGGTACCGAGTCGAGGGAGCAGGATGGTGGAGCCTCTCCCACCTCGGGAGCTGAGCGGCGCGTCGCCGATCACAGCGGCACAATGGCCGCATGGATCGGCTGGTCGATGACACCGACTTCCCTGCGGCTGCGCGCACTGCCTACCTGAACACAGCTTCGGTGAACCTCATGTATCGCGGAGCCGCGGATGCCACCACACAGTGGTTCGCGGACCTTGCCGAGCATGGGACCGCTACCTTCGACGAGGAGGCGGAGTCGTCTGTGTTCACCGGACTGCATGAGGCGACGGCCCGGCTGCTCAACTCCGACGAGCGCGACATCGCAGTCGGGTCCAGCGCCACGGAGCTCCTTGCCTCGCTGGCGTGGGCGGTGGCGCCTGCTCGGGGCAGCAACGTAGTGGGCGCCGACATCGTGTTCCCCAGCACCATGTACCCATGGGCGCGGGTCGCCCGCTCCACCGGCGCCGAGATCCGGCTTGTGCACGCACGCGACACTGTTGTCGACCAGGACGAGCTGATGGCGCTCATCGACGACGACACCGCGGTGGTGTGCGTCTCGGACGTCGAATACAGCACCGGGCAGCGCTATGACCTGGAAACGCTGGTTGGGGTAGCACACGACCACGACGCTCTGGTCGTTGTCGATGCGACCCAGTCGGCGGGGGCGATACCGCTCGACGTCGGCTCCTCAATGGTCGATGCGCTCGTAGCGGCCTCTTACAAGTGGTTGTGCGGACCGTTCGGTGTTGCCGTGATGTACCTCGCCCCGCGCTGGCAGGAGGCATTCGATCCGGGTCTGGTGGGATTCCGCAGCCACCGTGCCATGTGGGACCTCGATGCCGGAAGGCTCGATTTGCCCGATGACGCCACCCGTTTCGAGTTCAGCACCATGGCCTACGGATGCGCTCCCGGGTTGGAGTCGGCCATCCGGTTCCTGCTCGACATCGGAGTGGAACGTATCGAGTCCTACAACCGCGCCCTCGCCGATCAGCTCGTCGAGGGCCTCGGCGCGCTTGACGCCGATGTAGTGTCACCGGCAGATCCCGCCAAGCGGACCTCGATCGTTGCCGTTCGTTTTCCGGGCCGTGAAACTGCTGCCGTCGCGGCATCGCTGCTCGATGCGGGCGTCATCGTCTCTCATCGCCGGGATCTCATCCGGTTCTCCCCCCACCTGTACAACACGCCGGGTGACATCGCTCGAGCTCTCGACGTCCTGAACTCGCTCTGACCGGAAGGGCTCGGCCGGGGAACCAGGGAAGGACCGGCTGCGTCTCAACGGGATCGAGTCCCACGGGGTACCTTGGCCGTGGTCCTCTGGTTCGGGTTGTGACAAGCTCCCATTGATGGAGCGCTCAGTCGGAGGTGAGCTCACCAACCTCGTCGGCCAGGGTGCGGTGGGACACCCGGCGGGCGACCGCCTCGATGGCGAGCACGGCGGCGAAGGCGACGACCGCGGCGATGATCGCCTCGATGAGGTGGTCCCCGGGCGGGTCGAGGGCGGTGCTCTCCACGCCCAAGGGCCACGGCCACAGCACCCGGAGCGAGCCGATCATCAGCCCGATGAGGACCGCCATCACCGTGTTGTAGTGGTCGCGCAGGGCCCGGTGCAGGAGCTGGGAGAACAGGGCCAGCCCGATCACGGTGCCGAGAACGAAGATGCCGAGCGCGGCGAGGTCCCGGTCGGTGACCGCCGACAGCACCGGTCCGTACATGCCGAGCATCACCAGGATGAACGAGCCCGAGATCCCGGGCAGGATCATGGCGCAGATGGCCACCCCCCCGGCGGCGAAGAACGCCCAGGTGGCGGGTTCGACGAGCTGGGAGGCGGTCTCCTCGGTGGTGCCTTCGGTGATCCCGAGCAGCAGGAAGACGCCGACACCAACGGCGAGCATGGTGACGAGACGGGTGGCGTCGCGGACGGTGAGCAGCTTCCAGGCGATCACCGCCGATCCGACCACGAGCCCCAGGAAGAGTGCGGCCATCACTTCCGGATGGTCGTGGAGCAACCGTTCGAGCACCGGGGCGAGAGTGAGGATGGCGGCAACGATGCCGACGCCGAGCGGTACGACGAGCGCCCACTCGACCTCGCGGAGCCAGCGCTTGGCCTCCGCCCCGTCCAGCCGGATCATGGCTCCGAGCGCCGAACTCCCCGCCCGGATGGAGGCAACCAGGCGCTCGTAGATACCGAGGACCAGAGCGATGGTTCCCCCGGAAACTCCGGGGACGATGTCCGCCGACCCCATGAGGAAGCCGCGGACGATGGAGAGGGGGATTTCGCGGAGCACGAACCGAGTGTACGAGTAGCGGGTTGTTGCCTACGGGGTTTCGGCCGCTTTGGCCAGGCCTTCAACGATTTCGAAACCGGGCAGGTCTGCGAACTGCTCCGGGTCGAGCCTGATCTTGGCGGAGCGGCTGCCGGCGCCGATGATCACCCAGTCCCGGTCCATCACCCGGGAGTCGACCCAGACCGGGATGCCGGCGGGGATGGCGAAGGCGGTGACACCGCCGATCTCCTGCCCGGTGAGCTCCAATGTGACCCCGGCGGGAGCGAAGCTGACCTTGCGCACCCCGAGCTTCTTGCGCACCGCGTTGTTCACGTCGAGGCGGGTGTCTGCCAGGACGAGGCAGACCGCGTGATGGCCTTCCGGTTTGCGTGAAGCCACCAGGATGGCGTTGGCCGAGTTCCCCAGGGGGACGTCGTAGGCCTCGCAGAAGTCGACGGTGTCGGCGAGCGCGGGGTCGATCTCCATGACCTCGTAGGAGATCCCGGCGGCGTCCATGGCGTCGATCACGGCCTGATCTGCGGGCATGGGTCGAATCTATATGCTGCCGCGCATGCGTGTGGTCGTGCAGCGAGCCAGCGATGCGTCGGTGATGGTGGACGGCGAGGTGACCGGGTCGATCGGTACCGGCCTCGTCGTCCTTGCCGGGGTCGCCGAAGGCGACACCGAGGCCGATGTCGATGCCGTGGCCGACAAGCTGGTCGGTCTGCGCATCTTCCCCGACGATGAGAACAAGATGAACCGAAGCGTGGTGGACGCCGGTGGCGAGATCCTCCTCGTCAGCCAGTTCACCTTGCTCGGCAACGTGCGCAAGGGCCGCCGGCCTTCGTTCACCGCCGCGGCTCCACCCGATGAGGCCGCCGCGCTCGTGGAGTACCTGGCGCATGCGCTCGAAGAGCGGGGCGTCGGCGTCGCCCAGGGCCGGTTCGGGGCGATGATGGAGGTCAGGCTGACCAATGACGGTCCGGTGACCATCGTGATCGACACCGCAGGCGGGAAGGTGATCTAGAGCTGCCAGCCACCAGCTTCCAGTTAGGAGCTGTGAGCTACGAATTCCTGGCCTGCTGGGCAGAACTGGAGGAAGTCACAGCCGCGGCACTCCTCGGATGGTGCGGGCTCGAAGGCCTCACGCTCGATGAGGCCGACCAGGCTCTCCACGCTGCGTCTCGCCGTGTCGAGCCACGCCTCGTCGGCGTGGTACGACCGCTCTTCGCACTCCTCACCGCCGAAGAACGCGAAGGTGACGGTGAGGTCTCCGGGTGGATCAGACGTGACTGCTCCGTCAACAGCAGCGATCGCGTACGCCTGGAGCTGCACGTCGATGGCGGCGTCGTCGGAGCGGCGCCCCGACTTGTAGTCGACGATCTCCCACCTGCCCGGCGCGGGCTCGTAGACGGCGTCGATGCGGCCCCGGACCCGGGCATCGCCGAGGCGGAGCTCGATCGGCGCCTCGGCGAGTCGCGGCTTCTGGTCGGCGAAGCGAGAGCGGAGAAAGGCCTGAAACGGGTCGCCTGCGGGTGGGGTCGCCCCCGGCTCCCCGATGAGGTCGTACACCTCGCTGTCGGCATCGGTCAACGGGACCTTTCCCAGGTTGTGGAGCTCGACCTTGCGATGGAAGTCCACTCCGCGACGGGTGGCCGCCGAGGGCCGCATGGGGAGGCGGTCCAAATGGGCCCATCGGAAGCGGAGGGGGCAGCGGGCCAGCGTGACCAGCCCGGTGACCGACGTGGCAACGGTCCGCTCGTCGGAGGGCTCCACGGGCTCCGGCAGAGAATCGAGCGCCAGCTGCAGCTGAGCGGCGGCCGCCGCCGCGGCGACGCCGTCCGCGCCGTACCCCTCCAGCCAGCCCGGTTGGGAGGCAGCCCGCAGCGCCCCGGCCCAACCGCCGTCCCCGAAGAGCGGGTCGGGCGCAGGCATCGAGGTCCGATCGCTGAGCGGTGCCGGCTTGTCCCCCGGTTCGTCCACGATGTGGGAATCGTCGGCATGATCCAGGACCAGGTCGAAGAGCGGCGAGGCGGCGCGCGGCTTCTTCAGGTTGCCCGCCCAGAACGATCCGGTGCCGATCAGGCAGTGGCGGGCCCGCGTCGTTGCCACGTAGGCGGTGCGCCACTCCCCGTCCCGGTGTTGATCGGCGAGCGCCGCTTTCAGCGCCTTGGCGTCTCCGCGCTCGGCGAGCTCAGCCATCTGGGCCCCGTCGATGCGGAGCCGGTAGGGGAGGAACTGCGGTTTGGTCACCGGATCGTCGTACACGTTCGCCGAGGACGGGAAGGTGCCGCGGACGAGGGCGGGGAGCACGACCGCATCCCACTCCAACCCTTTGGCCCGGTGCACGGTCAACAGCGACACGGCCTCCTCCGCGGATACCGTCGCCGTGTCGAGCTCGTCGACCACGTTCTCGTCGCTGAGCAGCTCCAGATATCCCAGGAAGGCGCCGAGCGAGGGCCGGCCCTCGAGCGGGCTCCACGACTCGGTGAGATCGAGGAATCGGTACAGGTTGAGACGGGCACTCAGTGCAGCGTGGTCGTCCATGGCGTCGATCTCGGTCCATGCTTCGAGCGCACCCAGGATGTGCCGGCACAGCTCGACGAGGGACTCACCCTGGGCGGCAACCAGCAGTTCCCGGTAGAGGGAGCGGAATCGTTCCAGCCGGGAACGCGACTCATCCGATAGATCCGGCACCGAGGAGAGGTGCTCGATCGCCTCGAGCATCGCCACCGGGGGGAGCTCCTCGTCGGCGAGGCTGCGGTTGGATCGAACCCAGGCGGCGAGCGGGGCGAGGTCGCCGAGCCCGAGCCGGTGGCCGGACCCGAGCAGGACCCGGGCGAGGGCGGCCGAGTCCTCCGGATCGTGCAGGATGCGCAGCCAGGCGTGC
>CAYQZO010000016.1:1302-13175 GCA_964421925.1 uncultured Acidimicrobiaceae bacterium | reverse complement strand
AGTACCGGATTTCCGAGAGGTCGAACCCGGTGGCCGCCGCGTAGCGCCCTGCCGCCTCGTCCTTGGCGAGAACGGGGGCGAGCGCCACCGCGCGGGCGCCGAAGATCGGATAGGTCGGCGCCTCCGGGTCGGGCCAGTAGGCGAGCAGCGTGCCGAGGTCGACGAGCGGGTCGCCCCGGGTGGCCATGTCCCAGTCGAACACAGCGACCATGGCTCCCCGGTCGTTCACCATCACGTTGTCGAGCTTGTAGTCGTTGTGCAGGATCGTCGCTGCTTGCGGATCGGGGATCTGCTCTGCGAGGAGCTTGCTCGCCGCGGTCATGTCGTCGAGCTCCCGGGTACGCGCCGCCTCCCAGCGCTCCGACCAGCCGCTGATCTGGCGACCGACAAAGCCATCGGGATGGCCCAGTCCCTCGAGATCGGCCCGTGCCGGATCGACGAGGTGGAGGGCGGCAAGGCCGTCGATGAGGCCCTCGGCGACGGTGCGGCGTGCCGCCGCGGCGGCGGCGATCGCCTCCGGCCACTCGGAGCGGACGACGTGCCCGCGGCGACGCTCCATGACGAAGAAGGGCTTCCCCATGACGTCGGGATCGGGGCAGAAGTGGTAGGCCCGAGGCGCCAGCCGGTACTCGGACCACAGCCGCGACAGCACCCGGTGCTCTCGCTCCATGTCGTGGCCGCGTTTGGCCACTTGGCCCAGCGGGGCGCGGCGCAGCACGAGCTCGACGTCCGGGGTACGCGCCAGGTAGGTGAGGTTGGCTCGGCCGCCGGGGAACTGGGCGAACTCGATGGCACCGGTCCCGATCAGGTCGGGGATGTGGTCGCGCAGATAGGCGGCAACCCGGTCCTCGTCGAAGCGCTCCTCGGGACGGATGGGGGCGGTGTCGCTCACCACTGCCAGGTGGGGAAGATGAGGCCGTCGACGGCGATGGCCAGGAACAGCCCGGCGAGGTAGACATTGCTCGCCGTGAAGTAGCGCATCGCTTGCTCCGGTCGCGAACGCAGCGTGATGGCACCCCCGACGAGCACGCCGCCGAGGACGAGGCAGGCCGGGACATAGACCGGTCCGAGCCAGGGGATGAGCAGCAACGACACGCCGGCGGTGACGACGCTGTAGGCGAGGATCTGGTTGAGGGTCTTGGCCGCGCCGACGACGACGGGGAGCATGGGGACACCGGCGGCCCGGTAGTCCTCCTCCCAGCGGAGCGCAAGGGCCCAGAAGTGGGGAGGGGTCCAGAAGAAGACGATCCCGAACATCACGAGGGCGGGGAGTGCCAGGCTGCCGGTCACCGCGGCCCACCCGACCAGGGCGGGGAGGGCTCCGGCGGCGCCGCCGATCACGATGTTCTGGGTGGTTCTTCGCTTGAGCAGCCGGGTGTAGACGAAGACGTAGAACAGCAATCCGGCCGTGGAAAGGGAGGCCGCCAGCAGGTTGGTGGTGACCCACAACCAGACGAAGCCCGCAGCCCCCAGGATGATGCCGAAGATCAGGGCCGGGACGGGTTCCACCCTCCCGCTCGGGATGGGCCGACCGCGGGTGCGACGCATCACCGCATCGATGTCGGCGTCGATGACCTGGTTGATGGTGTTGGCGCCCGCCGCAGACAGCGTGCCGCCGATGAGGGTTGCGGTGGCGAGCCACCAGCCCGGCCAGCCGCCGGCGGCCACGATCATCGCCGGCAGCGTGGTGACGAGGAGCAGCTCGATGATGCGGGGCTTGGTCAGCTCGACGTAGGCGCGCACGGTGGCGGCGGGTCCGCCCGCTCGCGGGTCGGTGATGACGACGGGCTCGGTCATGGGACGCTCGGGACGGGCTGAACGGCCTCGACCTGGTCCCCGAGTCGTGACGCGGCAAGCAGCAGATAGGCAATCCATATCGCGTTGGCCATGGCCAGGTGCACCACCTGGGTCTCGAGCGGAGTTGCCAGCAGCACATTCGTGATGCCGATGGCGAACTGGATGAACACGAGTGCGACAACGATCCGGCCGAGACGCCGCGTGGTATCGCCGCCCTCGGCGTGGTAGGCCATGTGCGCCACCGCAGCACCGACCAGGATGGCCGCGAGGGGGTGGAGAACGCGCATCTGTATCAGGAACGGGGCGTCTGAGGCGAGTTCATCGGTGAACCCGGAGAGGAAGTCCTCCGCGGGGTACAGGGTATCGGCCAGGGCGTTGAGGGCCCCGAGAAGGGCAACGACGAGCAGCCCGGCCGCGCCGAGGAGGAGGTTGCGCTGGCTTCCCGCCCCGGGCCGGGGGCCCGGGTTGCCCGCCGACCACCAGGCAGTGAGGGTGAGCGAACCCACCAGCAGGCTGGTGTTCGCCAGGTGGAGCGACACCACGATCAGACGTGCGATGGATCTGTCCTCGTCCACCCACCCGAAGAGGACGAGCGAGGCACCGATGAGGGACTCGATCACGATCAGCACCAGGGCTGCAGTCGCGGCGCGGCGAACCGGATCGCCACGCGTGTAGAGGCGGCGGGCCAGGAAGAACAGTGCCACGATCCCGAGGATGGACGCAGCCGACATCAGGCGGTGCGCGTACTCGATGGCGGTCTCGACGCCGGCGTTGGCCGGGAAGATCCGATCCGAGCACACCGGCCAGGTGTTGCCGCACCCGTCGCCGGAGCCTGTAGCTCGCACCACCGCGCCGCCCAGGACGGTGAGCACGGTAAACACGAGGACCGCCCAGGCCAGGTAGCTGTAGCGGCGCTTCGCTTGGTCCATGGCGGCCAAGGGTACCGCTCAGGGGTGGGCTCTACCCTGCGCCCATGACCCCGCTGTTCTGCCTGCACGGCTTCACCCTGAGCGGCGCCCAGTTCGTGCCGCTGTCTGGGTACCTGGAGCGCCCCATCGCCGCCCCGGATCTGCCGGGGCACGCCGGCTCACCGATCCCGGCCACCCTCGAAGGTGTGCTCAAAGCCCTGTCCGCGATGGCGGAGACGCTCGGCGCACCGCTGCCGGTCCTCGGTTACTCGATGGGCGGGCGGATCGCCCTCACCCTTGCCCTGGAACGGCCCGATCTGGTGGATCGGCTCGTGCTGGTATCGGCGAGCCCGGGCTTGAGAGACCGGACGGCACGGGCCGCCGAGGACGAAGCGCTCGCGGCCCGCATCGAGGAGATCGGAGTGTCTGCCTTCCTCGACGACTGGCTGACCCGGCCCCTCACGTCGACCGCGGCGGTCGACGAGGAAGCCCGTCGGCTGGACCGGGCGGTCCGTGAAGACAACACCGCCCGGGGATTGGCCGCCGCACTGCGTGGCCTCGGACAGGGCTCGTTGCCGTATGTGGGCGACCGGCTCGGCGGCCTCGAAATGCCCATGCTGGCGGTGGCAGGAGGTGCCGACGAGCGATACGCCGCCATCGCCCATGAGATGGCGGAAGCCGTTCCCGACGGGCAGGCCAGGGTGTTGTACGGCATCGGGCACAACGTGGTCCTGGAGGCCCCGGAGCAGCTGGCGGCGATGGTGGAGGCGTTCCTCTCGTCACCGCGCTCGCCGTGACGCAGAGGGGGAATCCTCCGCAGGCGCCCCCTCCGCGAGGCGGCAGGCCGCCTCGCGCCTCCCCCGCTCCGCGGGGGAGGCAGAGCAGCTACTCCCACTTGTAGAAGCCTTCGCCGGTCTTTCGCCCCAGCTTTCCCTCCGCCACCATGCGACGCAACAGCTCGGGGGGCTCGAACCGCTCCCCGTAGACCGATGCCAGGTGCTCGGCGATGGCGAGCCGCACATCGAGCCCAACCAGGTCACCGGTGCGGAGGGGGCCCATCGGGTGCCGGTAGCCGAGCTCCATCGCCCTGTCGATGTCGGCCGGCTCGGCGACGCCTTCCTCGACCATGCGGATCGCCTCGAGCCCGAGCACGATCCCGAGCCGGCTCGAGGCGAATCCGGGCGCGTCGTTGACCACAGCTGCCTCCATGCCGAGCACGTCGACCAGGTCGAGAACCGCGGCCAGGGTGGCATCGCTCGTCGCCGCTCCCCGCACCACCTCGACCAGGTCGATGGCCCACACCGGGTTGAAGAAGTGCATCCCGGCGAATCGGTCGGGTGCAGCGAGGTCGGCGGCGAGCAGATCGATGGAGATGCTCGAGGTGTTGGAGGCCAGAACATCCGGGTGCCGCTGCTCGCATCGGGCGAGCAGCCCGGCTTTCAGGTCGGGATCCTCGAACACGGCCTCGATGATCGCGCCAAGCCCTTCGGGGAGCGCGTCGATCGAGACAGACGCCAGCACCCTGGCCGCCGCGGCGGATGCCGCCTCCCGTTCGAGCTTGCCTCGCTGCACCGCCTTGTCGAGGGCAGCTCGCACCGCTTCCCGCGCTCGCTCGGCGGCGGCGGCGTCGACGTCCACAAGGTGCACCGTCGATCCGGAGATGGCGAACCGGTAGGCGATGCCCACACCCATGGTGCCGCCGCCAACGACGCCGACGTCAGGTGAGGAACTCATCGATCGCCTTGATGAAGACGTCGGGGCGGGCGAGCACGGCATCGTGCCCGACTCCATCGATCTCGACCACGACGGGATCGGGGAGGCGAGCGGCCAGGTCGCGCTGGTTCCGTGTGGGGACGATGGTGTCCTTCTCCGGGATGATCACCATCGCGGGGACCGCGATCTCACCGACCCAGTCCCTGGAGTCGAAACGCCACGCCGCCTGCCCCGACTCGTAGAACAGGGAGGGGTCGCGGTTGAGCAGCGACGCCCACATCCAGCGCTCGGCGCTTTTGCCGATCAGGTCGTGACGGAGCAGGTAGTGGTAGGTGAACATGGCGGCTTCCGTCTTGGAGACCCGGGCGAACGCCCGGGCGAACCAGAAGGCGATGCGGGTCGGCCAGCGGAACCGGTCGATGGGGAAGGCGGCGGTGCCGGCCAGGATCAGCCGTTCCACACGATCGGGATGCCTGTGGGCGAACACCTGGGCTGCCATGCCCCCGAGCGAGTAGCCGAGCAGGTTGACCCTCGAGTACCCGAGCTCGGTGAGCACTCCGGCGAGCTCGGTCGCCAGATCCTCCACGTCGAACGACCCCCGGATCCGATCCGACTTCCCGTGGTTGCGGTGGTCGGGGATCACCAGCCGGTATCGCTGGGACAGCTCCGGGACAAGGGGGAAGAAGTTCATCTCGCCATCGAAGCTCCACCCGTGGGCGAGGACCAGGACCGGCGCGTCCTCGGGTCCGATCTCGCGCACGAAGAACTCGCGCTCGTCGAAGAACACGCTCCGGCCCGGCACCTTGATCGGGCGCACCTGGGGACCGACGTATCGGGGCTCACGGTCGGGCCCGAACAGCCGCCAGATCAGCCAGACCCCGACCGCGATGGCGAGAACAGTGAAAAACACGGTCATCGCAGTGGAGGGTACCGAGTAGTGAGATCTCAGTACTCAGTACTCAGTACTGGAGAGGTCGTCCACCGCAAAGATGTAATCCTCAACGGGCACCCCGCCGATCAGGTGTTCCTGGATGATCCGTTCCGCGACCTCGGGCGTCACCGAGTGGTACCACGTGCCCTCGGGATAAACCACGGCGATGGGTCCGTGCTCACAGATGCGCAGACAATCCACCTTGGAGCGGAGCACCGTCCCTGTCCCCACCGGCGTCTCCGGGGGCAGCCGGTCGACATCCTCACCCCGCCACGGAGCCGGGGCCGAAGCGAGGTCGAGCTCCTTGAGGCGCTTCTTCACATAGCGCCAGGTCTCAGAGCTCTGCTCGTAGCTCGAGCAGCGCGGGGTCGTCTGCTGGGCGCACACCAGCAGATGGCGGCGCAACCCACCGATACCAAGCGATCCGGCGATGGCTTCCAAGCGCTGCGCGGCGGTGTCGTCCACGCCGGAAGTCTGCCATGCCCGCCGCGGTCTACCAGCCCGGGTACGCTCGCCCTCGATGGACAGCATCAAACTCACCGCATACAGCCACGGCTCCGGTTGAGCGTGCAAGCTCGCCCCTGACGAGCTGGCGCAGGTCTTGCGCCGCGTGCCCGGATCACCGTCGACTCAGCACCCGGACCTTCTCGTGGGTCTCGCCGGGGCGGACGACGCCGGCGTCATCAAGGTCAGCGACGACCTCGCACTCGTGCAGAGCGTCGACTTCTTCACCCCGATTGTCGACGCCGCCCGCACCTGGGGCAGGATCGCCGCAGCCAACGCCCTCTCCGACATCTATGCCATGGGTGGAACACCGTTCACGGCGCTCCAGCTGCTGTCGTGGCCGCGAGACACGCTGTCCTGGGAGCTGGCATCCGACGTCATCGACGGCGGGCTCGAGGTGCTCGACGAGGCTTCGTGCACGCTCGTCGGCGGCCATTCCATCGACGATCGCGAGCCGAAGTTCGGTTATGCCGTCACCGGGACCGTCGCACCCGACCGCATCATGACCAAAGACGCCGCGGTCCCCGGTGACGTCCTGGTGATCACAAAGCCGATCGGCACTGGCGTGATAACGACCGCGTTGAAGGCAGGGGCTGCTCCGTCCGAGGTCGTCGCCGCCGCCACCGCGGTCATGACCACCCTGAACCGGGCCGCCGCCCAGGCGGCCCTCGCAGCCGGGGTCACCGCCGCCACCGACATCACCGGCTACGGCCTCCTCGGCCACCTGCGGGAGGTCGCCGACGCCAGCAAGGTCACCGCCGTGGTCGAGACCGGCGCCGTCCCCGTCATCCCTGGCGCCGGCGAGCTGGCAGAGGCCGGGCACTTCCCCGGCGGCTCGAAGCGCAACCTCCGCTCGCTGCAGGGCGTAATGGATACGGGCAGCGTCTCGGACGCAACGGTGGCCCTCCTCGCCGACGCCCAGACCAGCGGCGGCCTGCTCCTGTGCGTACGCCCCGATCGGGTGGAGGGGCTGACCGCCGCCCTCGATGGCGCCGTCGTGATCGGCGAGATCGCCGACCGCAGCAACGACACCAACATCATCCTGCGATGAAGATCCGGATGCCCCGCCCCCACGAGGTCATCGAAACCCTCCGCGAGCTCGCCCGGCGCAGCCCGGAGGAGGCCGAGCAATACCTGGAGGCACACCAGGAGGAGTGGGAGACCCTCGCCGGGTACACACCCGAGAACGCCGCCGACATCCTGGAGGCGATGCCCGAGCCCGATGCCGCCGCCGGCCTGCTCACCGACCTGCCAACCGAGGACGCCGGCGAGGTGCTCGACGAGATGCGTCCCGAGGCGGCCGCCGACGTCCTCGAGACCATCGATCCCGAGGCCGCCGCCGAGCTGATCGCCGCCATGGATACCGATCAGGCCGCCGACGTGGTCGGTGCGCTCGCGGAGGAGGAGCAGACCGCGGTTCTGGCCGCCCTCGACACGGACGTCGCGGTCGAGATCGAGCAACTCCTCTTCCACGAGCCGGACACCGCCGGGGGCATGATGACCACCGAGGTCGCCTCGCTGCCGGTGGGTCTCACCGTGGGCGAGGCCTTCGAGGCGCTGCGTCTGCTCCACGACGACCTGGGCTCCAACCTCAGCTACGTCTACGTCGTCGACGAGGAGGACGCCCTGGTGGGCGTGGTGTCGTTCCGCGACCTGGTGTTCGCCCGGCCCCTGCAGGGGCTGGAGGAAGTGATGATCGGGGACCCGATCCGGGTCGAGGCGCACACCGACCGCGAGGTGGTCTCCGAGCTCATCCAGCGCTACCACCTGCTCGCCGTCCCGGTGGTCGACGACCGGGGGCGCCTGTTGGGGATGGTCAGGTTCGACGAGGCCATCGAGGCCATTCAGGCCGAGGCCGGCGAGGACATCGCGGTGATGGTGGGGGCCGGTGAGGAGGAGTCGGTGTTCACGCCGGTCCCGATCTCGGTCCGCCGCCGCCTCCCCTGGATCATGTTCAACCTCGGAATCGGCCTGGTCACCGCGCTGGTCATCTCGCGGTTCGAGTCGATCCTGGCCGGAGCCGCGGTCCTCGCGGCCTACATGCCGCTCATCGCCCTGCTGAGCGGCAACTCAGGCGCGCAAGCTCTCGCCGTCATAATCCGCTCCATCGCGGTGGGCGACCTCCCTCCGGGCAGGGCCGGGCAAGCGATCAAACGCCAGGTGACCGTGACCTCGATCAACGGCGTCGTCATCGCCGGCGTGGCCGCCGCCCTCGGAGCGGCCACCGTCGGCTTCTTCGGCACCCAGAGCGAGGTCACCGCCGGGGAGATGGCGATGATCCTGGCCGTGTCCGTTCTCGTCTCCTTTGCCGCGGCGGGGATCGTCGGCTCCGGGATCCCGATCGTGTTGCGGCGGCTCGGTCAGGATCCGGCGCTCGCCTCCAACATCTTCCTCACGGTGACGACCGACCTGGTCAGCTTCACGGCCTTCCTGGTGACGGCAACGTTGTTGTTGGCGTAGAGCTCCAAGCCGGCTTCCGTCAGGACCCCAACACTGTCGTCCCCAGCTCGGCGAACTGGCCCTGGTAGACGATGCGAAACCCCTCCTCGAGCTTGGCGAAGTAGTGCTCGGCGAGGATCTGGAGCTGCTCGTCGGTCGGGTCCTCGATGAAGACGAGGTCGGCGGCGGGCAGCGAGTCGATGACGTGGGCCTCGTACACCGGCGGGAAGCGCTCCACCACATCGGCGATCACGTTGTACAGGTCGATGTCGGTGAGCAGCGTGTAGGAGTTCGCGTCCAGCAGCACCACGACGGTGTCGCCGTTCTGAGCGTCTTCGATGCGTTGGGCGATCGTGTAGTCGGGGAACGTTGGATCCGGCAGCGGAGCCAGGGTCGTGGTGGTGGTCGAGGATGTCGTCGGCGGCGTGGTCGTCGATGGCGGGGGCGCGGTCGTGGTGGTGGTTTCGACCGACCCGAGGGTGCAGCCCGCAACCACCACCATGACCCCACCGATGATCACGGGTCGCATCCTCATCATTGCCACTCTACCGAGCGTCCTCTTTACGCCTCTTAGACCAGGAGGGTGGTCGGCAATCTTCTGGCGAGCCGATGCGCCCACCGTGCGCCGCGGCCTAGCAAGGGCCCGGGCCAGCCGGCTCTAGCACTCGTCATTGGCGACCACCCTCCCAGGACTCGTAGGTTTCCCCTTCGAGCCAGGGCATTCCGTTCACCACCCGGAAGCGCTCCCGGACATCGTCGAAGCGCTCCGGGCTCGGGTAAGCGTGGAGCTCACCCATGGCCAGCTCGAGGGGCGGGCGCCAGGCGGGAGCTCCAACGGCGATGTCGACGCGTGACCGCCACGACGGCTCCGCCCTCCTCCGATCTGCATCGGCAGCAGCCCAGAATCTCTGGAGCTTGATTGCGGCCCGGACGGCTCGACGCAACTGCTTGGCGTCATCCCGGTCGATGGAGTGGTCGAGCCCCTGTCCCTCGAGCCATTCGGCAAACGCGGCCTCGTTCCAGGCCTCCGGGTTGAGCACCACGTCCTCGTAGAGACGGTCGACCGCCTCGGGCAGGCCTTCGCTCAACCGGTCTCCTCGGCGACCAGGGCGGAGAACCCCTCACTCAGCCGCTCGGTCACCGGGCCTGAAGTGAACTCGACGTCGTCGACGCGCCCCACCGGGGCGATCTCCTTGACCGTCGACAGGGCGAGCACTTCGTGGGCGCCCAGGACGGCCGCGAGCTGATACACGGCCTCCTCGACCGGGATGCCCACGCGCCCGGCCACCTCGATGGCCGCCCGTCTCGTGATGGATTCCAGGATCCCCGTCTGCAGCGTCGGGGTATGCAGGATCCCCTCGCTCACCCAGGCGATCGAGAAGTTGGGGCCTTCCAGAACGTTCCCACTCCGGCCGATGAGGAGCGCATCGTCGAAGCCGTCGTGACGGGCCGCCGTGGTCGCGGCAAGATTGAATCCGTAGGAGAGCGCCTTGGCGCCGGTGAGCTCGAACCACTCGCTGTCGGTGTGCCAGGGGGCGATGCGGGACTGCAGCGAGAGGTGTTCGGGTTGCTCGGGGACGGCTTCGGCGAGCACGACCGTCCGCGAGTCGGTGCCGAGCACTTTGGCGTCGGTGCCGCCGGACACAAACACACGGACCACGCTGTCCCCCGCGCCGGCTGCTGCCCGGGTGCACCAGCGCTCCAGGTCGTCGCGGGGCGGCACCGGCAGGTACAGCTTGGACGCGCTCTGCGCCAGCCGGTCGAGGTGCGGTCCCAACCGGAAGATGGCACCGTCGTAGGCACGCAGCGCTTCGAAACATCCATACCCGCGCTGGAAGCCGACGTCGAGCACCGAGATGGCTGCCTCTTCGGCGTCGACCGGCTTGCCGTCGATGAGCACGGGTCCGAGCACCGGCATGGGGCCAGAGTAGAACCAGCTGCCGGGTGCCAGCTACCGGCTGCCAGCCGTGACCACGGTGATTCCGGCAGGGTGAGAGTCGCCCATGGTCTCGAGAGCCGCGGGGAGCTCGTCCAGGGTGATGCGGCGGGTGACCAGCGGGGACAGGTCCAGGTCGTCGACCAGGGCGAGGACCTCGTCGAAGGCCCCGACCGGCAGGCCGTGGCTGCCCAGGATCTCCAGCTCACCGGCGATGACCGCGTCCATGGGGAGCGGAGTCGGCCCCTGGTTGAGCAGCCCCACCTGGACGTGACGGCCGAGCTTGCGCAAGCTGCGCACCGCCGAGGCGGCAACATCCGGGTGGCCGATGGCATCGATGGTGACGTGGGCCCCGCCGTCGGTGGCGGCGACAACGTCGGGCTCGCCCGCAGCGAGCGCCGCTTCGGCGCCGAGTGCGCGGGCCAGCTGCAACGCCCGCTCGTCGGGGTCAACGACGAGGACACGGGCACCGAGGGCGGCGCCGATCATCACCGCGGACAGTCCCACACCGCCGCACCCATAGACGGCGAGCCACTCCCCCGCGCCGATGCGCCCCCGCTGCACGACGGCGCGGTAGGCGGTGGTGAACCGGCAGCCGAGGATCGCGGCCTCGGCGAAGCCGAGCCCGTCCGGGAGGCCGACCAGGTTGAGGTCGGCGGCGGGGATGGCCACCAGCTCGGCGAACGAGCCGGGGGCGGTGAACCCGGGTTGGAAGTAGTCGTCGCAGATCTGGGTATTCCCGGCATTGCATTGCTCGCAAACACCGCACCCGCAGGCAAAGGGCACCGTGACTCGGTCCCCCGGCTTCCACCGGGTCACGCCTGCGCCCACGGCGTGGACGGTCCCGGCCAGCTCGTGGCCGGGTATCGCGGGCAGCTCGATGTCGGGATCGTGCCCCCGCCACCCGTGCCAATCGGAGCGGCACAAGCCCGACGCCTCCACTGCGATCACGGCCCCGTCGTGCGGTGCGACCGGGTCGGGAACATCGGTGATCTCGATCGGCCCGTTGAAGCGACGGTACACCGCGGCTCGCATGGGTTGATTGTCGCATGGGCCCCGGTGGCGCCGATCAGGCGACCACGGAGTCGTCGTCGAGGATCACCTCGAGGGTCCCATCGCCGAGGGAGCCGACCATGGGGTACAGCTCCTGGTTGGCACCCCGGGCGAAGAAGTAGCACTTGACCGAGCGTCCGCCGGCGTCCCACTCCCCCTCGCCACCGAACGCCGGCCAGGCGAAGGCGACGAGCGGCAGCTCTTCGATGTCCTGCGCGGCGTATTCGGAGAGCCGGAGACGGCAGGCCGCATCGGCGAGATCGGCGAACTCTGCTTCCCCGGGATAGACCCCGTCCGCCGGGACCGGCTCCACCTCGCCGATCATCTCGACGGCATGGCGCCTTTCGCACGGCACGCCCTTGGCCACCACGAGCGCGTCGAGGTCGCGCTCGGCGTAACAGGTGCCGGGATCCACCTCCCAGCGGTAGTCATCGGGCTCATCGAACACGGAGCCGACGAGGGGCCGAAAGACGACCTCGGTGCCCGGCTGATCGACGATGCAGCCGTGGTAACGCTCACCGGCACTCCACTCCTCCTCGTCGGGGAGGTACAGGGTCAGATCCAGCGTCGACTCGCTCCAGGAGAAGCCCAT
>CAYQZO010000016.1:0-1292 GCA_964421925.1 uncultured Acidimicrobiaceae bacterium | reverse complement strand
ATCATGCCGGGGTTCAGCTCCTGGATGCGCGCCCAGGAGAAGCCCATCCGGTCGGAGAACGACGCGTAGCAGCCCGCCCACAACCGGTCGTCGAGGTCGGGCGGGAACGGAGCATCGGGACCTTCGGCCAGGATCGTCACGAAGAAGAACTCGTGAGTGTGGGCGGCACCGCAGTCGACGACCAACTCGTCGCCGTACGGTGCGTATGGGAGGTCGGCGGTGGCGTCGGTGCCGAGATCGAGACAGGTTCCGGCCTCCCACATCGTCTGCGGCTCACCCGCGGCCGTGGTATCGACCGCCAGCGTGGTGCTCGTCGTGTCCAGCGATGGCACCGTCGTGGTCGTGTCCTCGCTCGCGGTGCACGCGGCGAGCAGCAACCCGAGCCCGATGGCGGTCGCCCGCCGGAGTGTCCACCGCACGCCGGAACGATACGCCGGCTACTGGATCGACATGGCGACCCGGAGCCGCTCCTCGTGCGTGATGTAGTGGTCGGCGTCCTCGGCGTCCTCGCCGAGGTCGATCTGCACCCAGTCGATCGTCCCATTGAAGTGGTTGTGCTCCGCCGGGTAGTCGTCGCTCACCGGGGTGTGCAGATCGCTGCCCACGTCGGTGGTCTCGTCGCCCGAGAAGAGCATGGGCACGGTGGCCTCCACCCTTCCTTCGCCGTCGAGCGTGCCGTCGACGTAGAGGGTCACCGTTCCCCCTTTGGCGAGGCCGCCGCCGTCGTAGGCGAACTCGGCGCGAACCTGGTGGTCCCCAGGATCCAGCTCGGTCTTGCCGTACACCTTGAACCGCTGCAGCCCGAACAGGTTGTAGCAGTACGCCGGCTTGCCCTCGTGGACGTACAGGCTGAACCCGCCGAAGGCGCCACCCTGGGCGATGATCACCCCCTCGGCGCCACCATCCGGGACGGTGAGCTGGGCGGTGAGCGCGACGCTCTTGTTCTTGGTGTTGATGACGTTGTGCTCGAGGAGCCGGTCCATGCCCCCGAACAGGATCTGCTGGTTTCCCCGAACCAGGACGGGGCGGCCGGCGAGGTCCGAGTTGAAGCGCTCGGGGCGTCGGTCGTCGAGGGGGAACACGTTGTACTTCGACGCCTCGAGAATGAACAGCGTCTGCAGCTCGGCCAGCTTCTCCGGCATCTCGCCGGCCAGGTCGTTGGATTGGGTCCAGTCGTCCGGGCCGTACAGCTCCCACACGTCATCCTTGATGGCCGGCGGCGCCTGATCGAACACCCATGGTGTGCTGTGGCGAGTGACCGCCGTCCATCCCTGGTGGTAGATGCCGCGGTT
>CAYQZO010000015.1:5410-13516 GCA_964421925.1 uncultured Acidimicrobiaceae bacterium | reverse complement strand
GACGAGGCTTACGAGCGTGATGGCCAGGGCGCCCCGGATCATCCCTCTTCCGCCGTCGGATCCGGGACCCACACCCCAACCGATGCCGGATGCAGGGTCTGCTGAACCACACCGGCCCACTCCGCTGCCACCTGATCCGGATCGACCTGGTCGCGCAGCCGCGCCGAGAACTCATCGGCGATCTGCTGTGCGTCGTAGCGGGACCGGTAGAAGCGATGATCGACGAATCGCTGCACCCGGCGCCGCAGTGGGTTGAACAGGAAGAACACCGCCAGCGTGGACGCCGCTACCGCAACATTGCTGTCCTCGAACGGCAGCACCGTCGGTAGCCACACCGAACCGGCGGCAAAGACCGCGGCGAGAACCGCCACCACGAGCGTGTACACCACGGTCCGGTTGACGACACGATCGATGTCGTACAGCCGGTATCGGGTAATGGCGATCGCAAGCGCGACGGGGATCCCGATCCCGGCAATGGCGCTGGCCACGTCGTTGGCTCCGTGGACGAAGGGCTCAACAAGAAGCACGAGGAGCGTCACCGCGATCGCATACGCCACCCACCGGATCTGGGCTCGCTCCATCGGACCGCCCCGGAAGCGGAGCAACACCAGCCGGATCAACGCGGCCAGACCGATGCCGAGCAGCCCGAACACTGAGGAGATGAGTGAGACGCCCTCCAGGAGTTCGTACCCCTCGATCGGCGCCGGGTACGTCACGCCGCCGACCTCGAAAGGAACGAACGGGGCGGTCGCCAGTCCGATGGCTCCGATCACCACCACCGCACCGAGAGCCAACTGCCACCACCGACCCGCGGGCTTGCCGCTTGGGAAGACGATCGCCGCCGCCACCAACAGCGCGAACGAGACCGCGATGAAGGCGTTGGCGAGCAGGATCGCCCAGTCTCTCGCCGCGCCGTCGAGGCGCGGGATCAGCTCCTCGCAAGCGAGGCGAGCGGCAAACGTGGCACCAAAGCCCAGCAGCAACCACCCCATTGGGTGATCCGGCCGCCGCAGGGTGAGGACGAATCCGACCGTGCCGAACCCGACGAGCAGGCCGAACACGCCGACGAACTGCAGCCAGTCCCCCACGGTCTCGGGGGCGATGCGGTCGATCCACAAGGCCGCGGCCATGACCGTGGCTGCCGTGCCCACCGCCGCTCCGAACCAGGCCAGGGCGCGGTGCGGATGCCGGATCACGGGCGCTCCCGCACCCAGACCGACACCGACTCGGGCTGGAGTGTCTCCCGGACGACTTCCAGCCACTGGGCGGCGACCTGGTCGGGATCTACCTCGTCGCGCAACTGCGCGGACAGGTCTTCGACCACCAGCTGGGCGTCGTAGCGGGATCGGAAGAAGCGCCGGTCCACCACCCGCTGCACACGAACGCGCAGCGGGTTGAACAAGAAGAACACCACCAACGTCGAAGCCGCCACCGCCAGGTTGTTGTCCTCGACCGGCAGCAACGACGGAACCCATACCGCACCCGCCACGAACACCGCACCGAGCAATGCGACCACCACCGCATAGACGGCGGCCCGATTGATGATCCGATCGATGTCGTAGAGCCGATACCTGAGGACCGCGACCGCCACCGAGCCTGGGATCAACCCCATCGCGATCGCAGTGAGCGGGACCCACCCGCCGACACCCTCGAACAGGGCGATCCCAACGACAAAGGTCACCACGAAGGCGGACGCCGCGGCGAGCAACCACTTGATCTGCTGCCGCTCGACTGCCGTCCCACGCCTGTGGCGCAGCAGCAACGAGAGCGTGGCTGGAACGACGGCGAGGAACCCGAGGAGAAACGCGATGTCGACAAAGCCATAGGCACGGTTCGCAGTCACCGCATCGATGTCGGTGAGCTCGGCGGCAGGGACCCCCCACAACAGGACCGCTCCCACCAACGCCGAGCCGGCGAGGCTGAGAATCCCGAACACCAACGCCCGGCGCCAACCGGAAGCCTCCCCGTCGGGAAACACGAGCAACAGAGCAGCGAGCGACAGGGGGAGCAGGGCGCCGGTCCAGGCGCCGAGCCATGCCGCAAGGTACTCGCCCGGCCACGGGGGATCCGGAGATTCCAGCGAAAGCCTGGCGTAACTGTTGGCGGCGATGTAGACCACCCAGGCCGAACCTCCGACGAGCAGCACGGATCCGACTGCGTTCTGTGGCACCTTGGCGACCAGAAACGCTCCCACGACCACCATCGGGATGGCTGAGAGGACGAACCAGCTCACCTCGTCCCCCTGGCCAGGGGCGAAGGCGACGCTCGCCAAGCCGACTACGAGCACAGCCCACACCGCAACGAACCAGGAGCGAACTCTCGTCACGCGTCCTTCCTCACCCGCACCCCCTCGAAGAGGGGCGCCCACCCGAGCCAGGCGCGGCTCACTCGGCCAACCACACGGAAACGGACGCCGGTTGCAGGGCACGGTGGGCCGTCTGCGCCCAGACGTGGGCGATGACCGATGCGTCCGTGCTGTCCCGCAGCTCGGCGGCAAGGGTGTCGACGACAACCTCGGGGTCGTACGGCGTCCGGTTGAAGCGTTGGTCCAGCCGCCTCGTCAACCATCGCCGCACCGGGTTGAACGCAACAGCGATACCCAGCGTCGTCACCGTGACCAGGATCGGGCTGTCGATCCCGAGCCAGGTGGGGAGCCACACCGCCCCGAGCGCATAGGCGCCGACGATCAACGCGGCCATGGCCGCGTACGTCACGGTGCGCGACACGATCCGCCCGATGTCGTACAAGCGGTACTTGGTGATGGCGAAAGTGATCGAGACCGGCACCAGAACGATGCCGAGGGCCAGGAACACGTCGGCGACCCGGCTGTCCTGGGCGCCGCCGAACTCGGCGACCAGCCCGATCCCGAAGACGACGAACGTGGGAACGAGCCACTGCAACTGGGCTCGCTCTTCTCTTTCTGCTCGGTGCCAGCGCACCGCCAGGGAGATGACGCTGGCAACGATTCCGAAGAGCATGAGACCCATCCCGACGAACTGCACCGGGACGAAGAGCCCGATGTCCCCCTGGGCCACGTCCTGGGAAGCCTCGAAGCCGTGGACAACCCGAACGATGGGGACGGTGACGAGGATCATGGCGTAGCCGGCGAGCGCGCTCACCCCGGCCCACCGCCAGCGCCGACTCGGAGGCGACCCTGTCGGAAACAGCAGCGGGAGCATCGCCCCACCGAGCACGACGATCCCGAACAGGCTGGCGAGGTTCAGATAGGCGAACAGCTCGTGAACGACGGGGAGGCCGGCGGCCTCTCCGGCATCGGAGAGGAATGCGGTGAGGGCGAGCGAGCCAGCGGCGGCGCCGAGCGCCAGGACCACCCAGGACACCCGGTTCTCCGGCACCTTGAGCACGAGGAGCGATCCCAGGGCAAGGAGGAGGGCGTATCCAACCATGATCGGGACATCGGACCAGGTGGCGTCATCCGGACCGACGAGCCCGCCCACGGTCAGGACCGAGACCAAGAGAGCGGCGACGCCCGCGACGGCCCCGATCGAGCGCCTGCGCAAACCGGACTCTTCCCGACCGGTCACGTCGTTCCTTCCCGTACCCACACCGACACCAAAGCAGGTTGCAGGGTGCGTTGCACCACGTCGGCCCACTCAGTGGCAACCTGGTCCGGGTCCACCTGGTCCCGCAGCCGCACCGAGAAGGCATCGGCCACCTGCTGGGCGTCGTACCGCGACCGGTAGAAACGACGGTCCACGAACCGCTGCACCCGCTTGCGCAACGGGTTGAACAAGAAGAACACCACGAGGGTCGCCGCCGCCACCGCCACGTTGTTGTCCTCGAAGGGCAGCACGGTGGGCAGCCACAAGGCCCCTGCCGCGAACACCACACCCAGCACCCCGACCACCACCGCGTACACCACCGTCCGGTTGATCAGCCGATCGATGTCGTACAACCGGTACTTGAAGATCGCCACCGCGATGGCGACGGGGAAGGCGGTGGCGGCCAGCCCGAGGATCAGGGGGCCGACCGTGTGCTGGGTGACGTCGGCCACCGCCATCGCGGGAAACAGAAGCAATGCGGCGAATATGAACCACTTGACCTGGTGGCGCTCGATCGAGCTCCCCCGGCGGTAGCGCACGAACAGCGAGAGCGCGCCGAACACCACGAGGGTGATCATGCACACGGCAATGACCGGACTCGCCACCACCCCGAATCGATCGATGCCGGGATTGGCAAACGGATTCGGTTCCGGCTCCTCGAGGCTCGGTGCAAAGCCGTTGAAGACCACCGCACTCGCCACGAACCCGACACCCGCCCAGACCTGAAGGGGCGGCCAGCCGGTGACGGCCCGTCCCGTGGGGAAGACCGAAAGCAGCGCCATGAGGAGGGCGACCAGCGGCGCCCAGGTCATGACCCCGAACCAGTAGGCGACATCATGCGTGGCGCCAACCGCAACCGAGGCCGCCGCCCGGGCGGCCACGGTCAACGCGATCAGCATGCCGATGGCCATGAGCATCCAACCCACGGTGTTCTCCGACGCCCGGTAGACGATGAGCCCTCCGGCGGTGACGAACACCAAGCAGACCGCGGCCAGCGCTCCCGTCCCGGGGTCGAGGACCACACCGGGTGCGACGAAGGCGCCGGCCACGACCGCCACAGCTGCGGCCACCCAGAGTGCGCCCGCAAAGGCAGGCAGGGCACGGGTCACGAGGTCTCCTTCACCCACACCGCCAACGAACTCGGTTGCAGGGCGGTGCGCACCACGTCCACCCACTGGGCCGCCACCCGATCGGCGTCGACCTCGTCCCGCAACCCGGCAGCGAAGGTGTCGGCCACCTGCTGGGCGTCGTAGCGGGACCGGTAGAAGCGCCGGTCGACGAACCGCTGTACGCGGCGCCGCAACGGGTTGAACAGGGCGGCCACCGCCAGCGTCGACGCCGCCACCGCAACCCGCGAGCTCTCACCGGGGAGGAGGGTCGGCAACCACACCGACCCAGCGACGAAGAGCGCGCCGAGCAACCCCACCACGATCGTGTACACCACCGTCCGGTTGACGATCCGATCGATCTCGTAGAGGCGGTACTTGAAGATGGCGACGGCGATGGCGACCGGTAGCGCCGTCCAGGTGATGAAGGTCAAGACCGAGCTGAAGACGGTGTCGTCGGCATTGCCGAGCCACTCGTGCCACACGATGTCGAAACCGAACAGGATGGCCGCGTTGGCGGCGACGACGAGCACCACCCACTTGATCTGCTGCCGCTCGACACCGCGCGACCTGAAGAACCTGACGATGAGCGAGATGATCGCCCCCAGGATCGCGATCAGGAGCATGGCGAGCAGGATGGACCCCAGGGCGCCGTACTCGATGGGCTCGACGCCGGGGATCCCGATGGGGTTGGCTGCGAACACCGCGCAGCCCTCCACCTTGGCGGACAGGGTGCATTGCGTCTCCGAGAAGACCGCAGGAATGACGCCGACAGCGAGTGTGCCGGCCCCCAGCCAGCCAAGCAGCCCCCAGCGCGGGGACAAAGGCCGACCGGTTGGGAAGATCAGCGGCAGCAGTCCCATCGAGAGCCAGAAGAACGAGAAGTACGCCATCGATGAGACGCCGTAGACGACGGCCTCGCCAACGGTCAGGTGGGTGACGTCCTCGACGAGGAGGACGCCGGTGGCGGCGGCGAGGCCGCCGAGGGCGCCGGTCAACAGCAGCGTGGGCCCGACCGCGTTGCCCGTAACCCGCAACGTCAGCAGCGCACCGAAGAACGATGCCGAGACCACCCAGCCGCTGAGGCCGATCTCGAGTTCGTTGTCGGTAGCGACCGCGTCGTAGGCCATGGCACCAAAGGTCCCGAGTGTTGACACCACCGCGACCGTCCACACCAGCCACCTGCGGCCGAAGAGGCGCGACCACCACACATCCCCCCTGATCTCGACCGCTGCCGACATCAGCCCTCCCGTGCGGGCGCTAGTTTCGTCGATCGCCGACCCTTTCGCCCCTCGATTCCACGTCGATCTTCAGCTGCGATAGGTCCCGATCCATCCGGCGCCGATCGACTCGGCGCAGGACCGGCGCCGCCACCCGTCCGATACCACCCGGCTCTCGCCACCGGCCGTAGGTGAACCGGGTCACTCCGTTGTTCGGCGCCAACGAGTAGCTGGCGCCGCCTGACGATCCGATGAAGGAGGCATGGTGGGGTCGGTCGGCGGTTGCGACCTCCAGCTCCCCGGCACCGACCGCACCGGGGGGGCGGGGCATGCCGAGCTCATCGACCAGTTCCGCCCACACCACCTCCGGTGTTGCCTCGATGTCGATGTGGCCCGAGACGTTGATCATGGCGGCTCCTTGCGTGCTGACCGAAGCGTGCCGCGTGATCGTGACGAAACCGTTACCGAACCGTGTTTCGTAGCGAATCGGCCGGTTCAACGAGAAGTCGCCGTTGGTAACGGTGGGCGCGCGTCGCCCAAGCCCAATCCAGGCACTACCTTCCGCCCATGCATCACATGGGGTGGGGCTCGTACATCAAGTTCGACGAGGATCAGCCGCGCCCCGACATCGACCGGGAGACCCTGAAGCGGGTCCTCTCCTACGCCTCCGGCTACAAGGTGGAGATGGCGATCGCCCTCATCACCATCATCGCCATCAGCATCCTGACGGTGATCCCGCCCCTGCTGATGAAGGGCCTCATCGACACCGCCATCCCGGAGGAGAACCTCGGCCTGGTCACTTGGCTCGGGCTTGGCATGCTGGCGGTGCCGCTCCTCAACGGGATCATCGGGGTGGTGCAACGCCGGTCGACGGCTCGCATGGGCGAAGGCGTGATCTTCGACCTGCGCCGCCAGCTCTACGACCACCTGCAGGGGATGTCACTCGGGTTCTTCACCAACACGAAGACGGGTGAGCTGATGTCCCGGCTCAACAACGACGTGCAGGGGGCCCAAAGCGCGGTTACCGGCACCTTCGTCTCGCTGGTGTCCAACGTCCTCGGTGCGGCCACGGTGCTGGTGGTGATGCTCGCCCTGGAGTGGCGGCTCACCCTGCTCGCTCTCGCCATGCTCCCCCTCTTCGTCTATCTGGCCCGGCGGGTGGGAAAGATGCTCGGGGTTGTGGCCCGGCAGCAGATGGATGCCAACGCCAAGATGAACGCCCACATGCAGGAGACGCTCAGCGTGTCCGGTGCCATGCTGGTCAAGCTGTTCGGCCGGGACACTGAGGAGCAGGCCCGCTTCGCCGGCGACGCCGGCGAAGTGCGCGACCTCGGCGTGCGCAGGGCCATGATCGGGCGCTGGTTCTTCGTCGGCATCTCGCTGGTGGCCGCCATCGGCTCCGCCATCGTGTTCTGGATCGGTTCGGTGATGGTGATCAACGACGTGATCAAGGTCGGCACCATCGTGGCCCTCGCCGCCTACCTCACCCAGCTGTACGGGCCGCTGTCCGGGCTGTCCAACGCCAGGGTCGAGTTCGAGACTGCGCTGGTGTCGTTCGAGCGGGTCTTCGAGGTGACCGACCTCCCCCACGACATCGAGGAGTCGCCCCGGGCGGTGTCGCTCGACGGAGTGGAGGGCAGGGTGCAGCTGAACGACGTGTGGTTCAGCTACGGGGACTCTTCCGAGGGCCTGGAGGCGGTGAAGCGGTACGGGTGGCGGAGCGTCACCGAGGGCGACGATCCAGCGACAAAGCGGGTCCCGGATGGATGGGTGCTCAAGGGCATCGACATCGACGCCGACCCCGGCCAGCTGATCGCCCTGGTAGGCCCGTCGGGTGCGGGCAAGACGACCACGACCTACCTGGTCCCCCGGCTCTACGACACATCCCGGGGCTCGGTCACCATCGACGGCCACGATGTGCGCGACCTCACCTTCGACACCATCGCCCACTCGGTGGGTGTCGTCACCCAGGAGCCCTACCTGTTCCACGACAGCATCGCCAACAACATCCGCTACGCCCGACCGGACGCCACCGACGACGAGATCCGGGAGGCGGCCCGCATCGCCAACATCGACTCGTTCATCTCGAGCCTGCCCAACGGCTACGACACCGTCGTCGGAGAGCGGGGATACCGGCTGTCCGGCGGTGAGAAGCAGCGGGTGGCCATCGCCCGGGTGCTGCTCAAGGACCCCAAGATCCTCATCCTCGACGAGGCC
>CAYQZO010000015.1:0-5400 GCA_964421925.1 uncultured Acidimicrobiaceae bacterium | reverse complement strand
AATCGCACACCGCCTGTCCACCATCCTGGCCGCCGACGAGATCTTCGTCCTCGACGACGGTCACGTGGTGGAGTCGGGCACCCACGAGGAGTTGCGAGCCCGGGGTGGCCTGTACGCCGATCTCTATGAGACGCAGTTCGCGGAGTCGCCGGTTGGAGTAACGAGTACCGAGTAGCGAGTACCCACCTACCGATCTCTGTTCGCCTCGATCCAGGCTTCCGCCTCGTCGACGGCCAGCTTGGTGGCGGCGCCGACCCTTTCGGTGGTCGGGTAGATGTTGTCCGCCCCCACGGCTTCGGTCACACCGGTGACGTCGAACTGGTCGAGCAGGTTCTCGTCGGCCGAGACCAGGACCAGCTTGGATCCGACGGCCTCCAGGTCGGCTGCATAGCGCGCCAGCACGTCCATGAAGGTGGTGCCGAGGTCGCTTCGGCCCCGCAGCCGCAGGACGACCACCGAGTTCTGCGACTCCGGGGTGACGTCGGGCAGCGCCTCCAGGAACCCGGGTGCCGAGGCGAAGAACAGGCTCCCGTAGGGCTGGAGGACGACGACCTCGTTGGGCGGCACCGTCTCGGGGGCATCGACCTCGGTGATCACGCCCGGCTCCTCCATGACGCGCCGTTTGATCGTGATCTGGTTGGACTGGGAGATCACCGTGAGGATCACCGAGATCCCCACCCCGACCATCACCGCCCATTGCAGCGGGATGAACATGGTGAGCACGAACGTCACCGCAAGCACCACCTGCTGGACCCTCCCCGTCCTCCACACCGCTTCGATCTGGGCGGGCTTGATGGTGCGGTACCCGACGATCATGAGCAGCCCGGCCAGGGCGGGCATGGCGATGTAACCGACGAGGTCGGCGAAGACCACGACGATGACGGCCATCACGACCCCGGCGATGAGCAAGGACATCCTGGACCGGGCACCGGCGGCCTTGTTGAGTGAGGTCGCCGACATGGAGCCTCCCACCGGCATTCCCTGGAGGAACCCGCAGGCGATGTTGGCGATCCCCTGCCCGGAGAAGTCCTTGGACGCGTCGGGATAGGTGCCGTCCGGGTTCGGGAAGTTCGCCGAGATCCCGGCCCCCTGCACCAGCCCGACGAAGGCCAGCGAGACGGCGGGGACGACGAGCACGGGGATCAGCGACAGCAGCGGCATCCGGGGCAGCGGGAGCGACCTGGGGACGTCGGTGATGTCGTTGAGCACATGGACGTCGATGTCGGGGATCGTGTTGATGACGAAGGCGGCCAGCGAGGTGACCATGACGGCCACCACCATGCCGAGCGGGCCGAGCCTTGTGCGCTCCAGGACGAGGATGAGCGCGATGGTGGCGAATCCGATCGCCAGCATGGCCCAGTTGAGCTCCCCCGGGCTGAACAGCGTGTCGATCGCGCGGACCACCCGGTTGGCGCCCTCGGAGGCGTACCCGGTGAGGTTCTCCAGCTGGCCGAGGATGATGTTGACCCCGACCGCGTTGAGGAAGCCCACCATCACCGCATTGGAGACGAAACGGAGCAGGGACCCGAGCTTGAAGATCCCGGCCAGCAGCATCACGATCCCGGTGAGGATGGCGAGCGTCCACAAGGCCCGGTCCGGGTCATCGCTGTTGTGGACGTAGGTGACGTCGGCGACCACGATCGCCATCGCCCCCGTCGCCTGGACCGCCATGAATGTCGAGCTCGTGGTCAGCCCCCCGGTGAAGGTCCCCACCATGTACCCGTACAGTCCGTAGACCGGGTTCACGGATGCCAGCAGGCCGCCGGCCAGGCCGTCGGGGACGCTCTCCACCCCGAGCACGAGCCCGGCGACGGCGTCGGATCGGAGGGAGTCGCGGCGGAAGAGAGCACGTACCCGGTCCATGGCGCCGGTCATTGTGGCACCCCGCGGATCGCACGAACCACACGGTGTCGCCCAGCGCCCCCGCCCTCGGTAGCCTCAGACCCATGACCGATCGCGATCCCACCCGCAGCGACCTCGATCCCGAGGAAACCGGCGAGTGGCTGATGTCGCTCGACTCGGTCATCGAGAGCGACGGACGGGGCCGGGGCCAGTACCTGATGGATCGGCTGGTCTCCCGCGCCAGAGAGCACCAGGTGGCGGTCACCACCCCGCTCACCACCCCGTACGTCAACACCATTCCCCCCTCCGCGGAGGCGCCGTACCCCGGGGACGAGCACCTGGAGCAGCGCATCCGCCGCTTCATCCGTTGGAACGCCGCGGTCATGGTGATCCGTGCCAACCGTGCCGCCGACGGGATCGGCGGCCACCTCTCCACCTTCGCCTCCTCGGCAACGCTGTACGAGGTCGGTTTCAACCACTTCTTCCGGGGCAAGGCCGACGGCACCCCGGGCGACCACGTCTATTTCCAGGGCCATGCCTCCCCGGGGGTGTACGCCCGCGCCTTCCTGGAGCGGCGACTCGACGAGGAGGATCTCGACCGGTTCCGGCGCGAGATCGGTGGCGGCCTCTCCTCGTACCCACACCCCCGCCTCATGCCGGAGTTCTGGGAGTACCCGACGGTGTCGATGGGCCTTGGACCCATCAACTCCATCTACCACGCCCAGTTCCTGCGCTACCTGCACAACCGGGGCATCGACGACACCAGCGGATCCCGGGTGTGGTGCTTCCTCGGCGACGGAGAGACCGACGAGCCCGAGACCCTTGGCTCGATCTCGCTCGCCGGCAGGGAGCACCTGGACAACCTCACCTGGGTGGTCAACTGCAACCTGCAGCGGCTGGACGGGCCGGTGCGAGGCAACGGACAGATCATCCAGGAGCTCGAGGGGGTGTTCCGCGGTGCGGGGTGGAACGTCATCAAGGTGATCTGGGGCTCCAACTGGGATCCGCTGCTGGCCAAGGATCACGACGGGGTACTCGTCGCCAAGACGAACAGCACCGTCGACGGCGAGTACCAGCGCTACAAGGCGGAGTCCGGCGCCTACATCCGCGAGCACTTCTTCGGACCCGACCCCCGGCTCCGGGCCATGGTCGAGGACATGAGCGACGACGAGATCTGGCGCCTTCGCCGGGGCGGTCTCGACTACCGGAAGATCTACACCGCGTACCACGCCGCCACCGCGTTCACCGGCGCCCCGACCGTCGTTCTGGCCAAGACGATCAAGGGCTGGACGCTCGGCCCCAACGTGTCGGGAAGGAACGCAACCCACCAGATCAAGAAGCTCACCGACGATCAGCTGCGCGGACTGCGCGATCGGCTGCACCTCGAGGACGAGATCCCCGACGAGGCGATCGACGCTCATCACCCGCCGTACTACCGACCCGACGTCGACTCGGCCGAGCACGAGTACCTGCAGCAGCGGCGCAAGGAGCTGAACGGCTACCTGCCAAGCCGCACCCTGGATATCCGAGTTCCCATCGACATGCCGTCACACGACGTGTTCATCGAGTTCGACCAGGGATCGGGATCAAACGAGGTGTCCACCACGGGCGCCTTCACCCGGCTCCTGCGCGGCCTCGGGCGGGACGAGAAGATCGGAAACCGGGTGGTTCCGATCATCCCGGACGAGGGCCGCACCTTCGGCATGGACCCGCTGTTCAAGGAGATGGGCATCTATGCATCGTCCGGCCAGCTCTATGAGCCGGTGGACCACGACATGATCCTGTCCTACCGCGAGTCCAGCGACGGCCAGCTCCTCGAGCAGGGCATCACCGAAGCCGGCGCCACCGCCAGCTGGATCGCGGCGGCGACGTCGTGCGTGACCAGGGGCGTGCCCATGGTGCCTTTCTACACGTTCTACTCGATGTTCGGGTTCCAACGGGTCGGGGACCTGATCTGGGGGGCGTCGGACGCAGGGGCGCGCGGGTTCCTGCTCGGCGCCACCGCGGGGCGCACCACCCTCGAGGGCGAGGGTCTGCAGCACCAGGACGGGCACAGCCACGTGCTCGCCTCCACGGTCCCGGCGTGTCAGGCGTACGACCCGGCCTTCGCCTACGAGATGGCCACCATCATCGAGGATGGGCTGCACCGAATGTACGTCAACAACGAGGACGTCTTCTACTACCTGACCCTGTACAACGAGAACTACGTGCAGCCGGCCAAGCCCGACGGCTCCGACGCCGGCATCGTCAACGGCCTGTACCGCTGGGCTGCGGCGCCCGGTGAGTCCGAGATCGGCGCCACCATCCTGTTCTCTGGCCCGTCCCACCAGGCGGCGCGGGAGGCCCAGAACGAGCTCGCCGAGCACTACAACGTGGGCGCCGAGTTGTGGAGCGCCACCTCCTACAAGAAGCTTCGCGAGGAGGCGATGTCGGCCGAGCGGTGGAACCTGCTCCATGCCGGCGAGGACCGGCGCGTCCCCCTGGTGAGCCGCCTCCTGGGGACCGCCCCGGGGGTGGTGGTGGCGGTGTCGGACTATATGCGGATGGTCCCGGACCAGATCGCCCGCTGGGTCCCCCGTCCCTACACATCACTCGGCACCGACGGCTACGGCCGCTCCGCCACCCGGGCCGAGCTTCGCGGCTTCTTCGAGACCGACGCCCGCCACGTGGTGACGGCCACGCTCGCCTTGCTGGCCAGAGAGAGCCACGTCGGCCCTGCTCTGGTCAAGGACGCCCTTGATCGCTACGACATCGACCCCGAGGTGGGCGATCCGTGGACGAGGTAGACCGGAACTAACTCGCCGCCGAACAGCGCTGTCGTACGCGCGGCACGGTCGATGCCTTTCACCGTCAAGGAGGCACGACCGGATGCTGGGATCGCACAGGAGCAGCGGCCGAGCATTCCACGAGCCGTGGATCAGCGGATCGTGGCTGGCAGTCATGACGCTGGCAATCGTCGCCACCGCTACCGCCGACCGGGGTTCTTTCGTCGGCCTCGGTAGTGGGGTGGCGCTGCTGGCCATCACCGTCCTCCCCGCGCTCGCGGTATGGAGGGCGAGCCGGCGAAGACTGAAAGGCGCGAGAACGACCCTTGACGAGCTCCATCCGAATCGCCACGCGGTAGAAGCGAGGACCCGACCGCTCCCGCAAAGCCCGCAGGAAGACCGATGGCATACGACTCCCCGCCCAGGGTCGCAACGACCCCCACACACCCCTTGACGAACGTACAGTCAGTCTGTACGGTTCTCCGGTTCGGCACGGAATAGACCGCCCATGGCCCTCGCTCAGGCGGATGCCAAACCATCACAGCATCCCGGGGGCACCGTCTACGACGGCTTCCTCTCATATTCCCACGCCGCCGACGACCTCCTCGCCCCGCGCCTCCAGGCTGGACTGCAACGCTTCGCCAAACCCTGGTGGAAGCGGCGAGCGCTCCGCATCTTCCGCGACGAGGCGTCGCTGTCGGCCAACCCGCACCTGTGGTCTGCCATCGCCAAGGCAATGGACGGGTCGGACTGGTTCGTGCTGCTGCTCTCCCCCGTCGTCGCGTCATCACCG
>CAYQZO010000014.1:6147-13527 GCA_964421925.1 uncultured Acidimicrobiaceae bacterium | reverse complement strand
TACTGGCTGCACACCATGATCGAGGCCGGCGAGGACCCCAAGTTCATCGCCAGGCGGATGGTGATCCTCGCCTCCGAGGACGTCGGCCTCGCCGACTCGACGGCCCTCGGCATCGCCGTCGACGCCTTCCGGGCCGTGGAGGTGATCGGGCTCCCCGAAGCCGCCTACGCACTCACCCACGCCGCCCTCTACCTGGCCACCGCCCCCAAGTCGAACTCGATTGCCCTGGCCATCCGTGCGTCCCGGGATGCGGTGGAGCGGACCCCGGGAGCGGACGTACCGATGCATCTCCGCTCGGCGTCGTACGCCGGGGAGCGGGACCTGGGCATCGGCGTCGGCTACGAATACCCGCACGACGACCCGGCGGGGATCATCCCCCAGCAGTATCTGCCCGACGACGTTGACGCCGTGCTCTATCACCCACGGGACGCCGGCGCCGAAGCCGGCGTCGCCGATCGGCTGCGGGTGATCGACGAGATTCTGGGCAAGGATCGCTGATAGCTTGGCCGCATGAGGACGCTCACGCCCGTCGTCGATGAGCGGTTCGTCATCGACGACTGGGAGCCGATCTATCTCCGCACCTGGCGCGAGGGCGGTCTCGAGGCCAAGGTGGCGGCGGCGCTCGAAGAGCTCGCAGACTGCCGGGCCTGTCCCCGCGACTGCGGGGTGAACCGGCTCCTCGACGAGAAGGGGGTGTGCCACACCGGGCGCCGCCCCTACGTGGCAAGCGCCTTCCATCACTTCGGCGAGGAAGACTGCCTGCGCGGCTGGAACGGGTCGGGGACGATCTTCTTCTCCTACTGCAATCTCAAATGCGTGTTCTGCCAGAACTGGGACATCTCGTCCCGGGAGGCCGGGACCGAGCTCGATGCCGTCGGGATCGCCCACATCATGCTCCGCCTCCAGGAGGAGGGCTGCCACAACATCAACTTCGTCACCCCCGAACACGTCGCCCCCCAGGTCGTCGAGGCCATCGCCATCGCCGTGCCCCGCGGCCTCCGGGTGCCCATCGTCTACAACACCTCGGCGTACGACGCGCTGAGCTCGCTGCGGTTGATGGACGGCCTCGTCGACATCTACATGCCGGACTTCAAGTTCTGGGACCCCGACTCGGCACGACACCTGTCCCGGGCCCGCGACTATCCGGAGGTCGCCCGGGCCGCGATCGAGGAGATGCACCGCCAGGTGGGCGTGTTGCGCACGGGCCGCGACGGCATGGCCCGACGCGGCGTGCTGGTCCGTCACCTGGTGATGCCCGGCGGTGGGGACGAGGCCGCCGCCATCTTCCGCTGGCTCCACGGCGAGGTGTCGCCGGACACGTACGTCAACATCATGGATCAGTACCGCCCGGAGCATCGCGTTCCGGGGTCGCCGCGATATGTGGACATCGACCGCCGGATCAGCGCGGAGGAACTCGCCAGAGCATACGCAGCCGCCCGTGCCGCCGGCTTGTGGCGCTTCGACCGGCGCTAGCTCGTCTCGCCGCCAGGCGTGTCAGAATCCGCCCCGCACCTCGCCGGTGCCTGTTTCGCCGCCCGGGTGCGCACGCTGCCAAGGAGATCGAGATGTGGATGGAGTGCTTCGCCGGTGATGCGAGGATCGAGGGCGAGGACGTGGATGTCATCGCCGACCAGTTCATTGCCCACGCCGAGGAGCAACACGAGTGGTCCTATCCGGAACAGGCGCTGCGCAACTTCGCCCGCAACTTCGCCGAGGCCACCGTACGGCTCACCGGGGCGACGGAACGCCTCCCGGCAATCGGCGAGGTAACCGTCCACCCCGTTTCGGAGGACCGCATCGACGACTGGCTCGGGTTCTTCGATCGCGACGCCTTCGCCGGCAACCCGGACTGGGCGTCGTGCTACTGCTTGGAACCCCACGTCCCTACCACCGATGAGATGCCGGAGCGTCCTTGGCGCGACGTCCGGGCCGCCATGATCGAACGCCTCGGCACCGGCGGCACCTATGGCTACCTCGCCTACGTCGACGGAACGGCCGCGGGATGGGTCAACGCCTCTCTTCGCTCTGATTACGGCATGTATCGGCTCGTGGATCCGGACGGGCCCGATCCGGCTTCGGTCATCGGTGTGTCCTGCTTCCTCATCGCCCCGCCCTTTCGACGACACGGAATCGCCGGCACACTGCTCGACCGGGTGGTCGAAGACGCCGCCGGCCGCGGGGCCGAATGGATCGAGGGTTACCCGCATCGTGCTCCCGAGGATCACGACGGCGGTCATTTCCGCGGGCCGCGGCACCTTTACGACAGCAGAGGGTTCCAACCGATCGAGGAGCGCGAGCACGACACGGTCATGCGCCTGGCCGCGATGAGTTGAACGAGTCGACGCCGATGGACGGTTGGCACCATCGGCCGGGAATGCCGGAAAACCCCTTGACTTTCCAGTCGACTGGAAGGCGTAGGTTCGCGAAGGAGAACACGGTCGAGAGGTTGGGAGGTCATCATGGTGATCGTGGTCGGAGTAGACGACAGCAAGAGCTCTGCGGCGGCAGCGAACCGGGCCGTCGCTGAGGCCGACCGCTGGGACGCCGAACTGCAAGCTGTTCACGTCGCCGACGTTCCGATGCGGATGATCGAGGCATTCTCTGACGAATCGGCCGTCGTCGATGCCTATATCGCCAACCAACGGCGAGCCACGTGGAGGCGCATCGATCCGCTGCTCGCCAACACCGACGTGAAGAAGATCGAGCTCCAGGGAGTCCCGGCCGACGAGCTCGTGTCCCACGTAGGGGAGGTGGCAGCCGACCTCCTCATCCTGGGGACGCGGGGGCGGGGAACCGTGCAGAGCATTCTCCTCGGGAGCACCAGTCACCGGGCGTTTCACCTGGCGCCGTGCGACGTCATGGTCGTCAAGACCGATTGAGCGCTCGGGCGCCTGGCGGTGCGGCGCTAACCGTGTGCGGCCATCGACAGATCGCCGAAGGCAGCGGCGACCCACACGCCGACGGCCAACAACAGGACCGTCGCTGCGGCAACCATCGACATCGCAAGGTCTGAAGCGGTCGACTGATGCCCCGGCTCCTGGCCGCGCCGGTACGACGGTGGCGGCAGCCGGTCGTCCGAGGAGGCGTGACCAACAGCGACGGGCTCCCTGATGTCGGGAAGAGGAAGTCCGCCTCGACCGAGCGCTGCTTCCGTCGCCATCCCGTGCTTGAGCCCCTTGGCGACCAGCCATACATTCACCGGGTACGCCAACGCGGCGCCGACGATCGTCGCCAGCGACGTGATGGCCCAGAACCGCAGGTCCGACGGTTCCATCGCCGCCGGGTTGCGGCTCATGAGGATGACCATGACCGGTGCCATCCCCGCCATGACAGCGTTCATCGACACCCACTCGGGATAGATCGTTTTGCGCACCGCTTGCCAATATCCGACGCCGAGCGTCCCCTTCATGAACAGCGCCTGGAAGATGAGCAGTCCGAAGGCGAATCCGGCGATGTACTCGACGACCAGGTCGATGCCCATGGAGAAGGCGAGCACTCCGGTGACGGCGGCAGCGGCGATGATCCCGGTCGCATCGCCCGCCAGGCAATGGACGGTGGAGCCGGTTGCCTGTCTCCACAAGGGGACGATGAACCGTTCGTGCGGAACCGACGCCGGTTGGCGGCAGGTCGCCACATACACGATGAGTCCGATCGGGCCGGTGTAGAGGACCACGAGAACCCAACCCCAGCGCATCACCTTCATCGCCGGGGTGCGCAGGAACACGTCGGCGGCCACGTAGGCGACCGAAGCGAGCGACGGCACAACCCATACGATCACGATCGAGTCCAGGCTCATGGCGAGCATCCTCGTGGCTCGCTGGCGATGCCGGCCATGGGCCGTCCTCCTGTACCTCGCTACCGCAACCGTACACCTTGCACCCGACTGGAAGGTCAAGGGCTCTCCTGCCGGCCGGCAATCGCAGATCGCCAGCGGAAAAAGAGGCTTGACCTTCCAGTCGACTGGATGGCTTATGGTCGAGGCATCGGAAAGGAGCAAGCAATGCGTGATCCGGTATGTGGCATGACCGTCGGCGACACCGCCCCGAAGGTGGACGAGTACCCGGAGTACGGGTTCTGCTCGGAGGGCTGCAGCCGGGCGTTCCGCGACGACCCTGCCCGCTACTACGGCGACACCCATCCAGAGGCGAGCAGCACCGTCGGTTCGACCTCCGCGGGTGCGTCACCCGAGGTCGGGTCATGACCCAGACCGTCGGGGTCTTGGACGAGGCGCCGGTCGTCGGATCCGGGGCGGTGCTCGATGCATCGGGCATCGCCAAGAGCTATCGGCGCGGCTGGCGGCGCGCTCCGCTGCGGGTGCTGCGGGATGCCAACCTGCGGCTGTACCCGGGCGAGATCGTCGGCCTGGTCGGCGAGAACGGGTCGGGGAAGACCACGCTGATGAAGATCCTGGTCGGCTCCCTCGGCCGCGACGGCGGTGATCTGGTGCGGCTGGGCTCGATCGGGTACTGCCCGCAGGAGCCGATCCTGTTCGAGCGCCTCACCTGTGACGAGCACTTCCAGCTCTTCGGCCGCGCCTACGGCATGGACGCGCCTGCCGTCGCATCGGCGCGGGACGAGCTCTGCGAGCTGCTCGGCTTCGGAGAACACCGCACGGCGCGCGCCGACGAGATGTCCGGGGGGACCAGGGCCAAGCTGAACCTGTCGCTTGCCCTGCTGCCAGATCCCGACATCCTGTTCCTCGACGAGCCCTACGCCGGCTTCGACTGGGAGACCTACCTGCGGTTCTGGGACCTGACCGCGGAACGCCGCGCGCGGGGTCGGTCGGTGTTGATCATCAGCCACTTCGTCGCCGACGAGGAGCGTTTCGACCGGATCGTGCAGCTGCGCGAGGGGAGAACGGCGGCGGCATGAGCGTCATGCTGTTGGCCCGTCGCTACCTGCAGGAATACACCCGGCGCCCGATCAACCTGATACTGCTGGTCGCGGTCCCGGTCATCTTCGTGCTGCTGACGGCGGGGGCCATCGCCGACTTCGCGACCATCGTCGGCGCCGTCGACGACCCCGGGCGACTCGCCGCGCCGACGGCGGGGTGGGCGGCTGCGTTTCTCGCCGGAGTCGCCGGATTCTTCCATGTCCTCGGATCCAGGGACGCCGACCGTCGTCTCGCCGCTTCCGGCATCGGGCCGACGCGGGTGGTCGTCGGCCGGGTCGCCTCAGGGCTGGTGCTCGCCTTCCTGGCCGCCGGGGCGGCCCTCGGCGCGCTCGCGATACGATCCGACGTCTCCGACCCCGGCGCCGCCGTCGCCGGCACCTTCATGTTCGCCGCGGTCTACTTCGCTATCGGCGTCGGCGTCGGTGCCGTGGTCCACAACGACGTCAACGGATCCCTGGTGGTGGTCTTCATCTGGATGCTGGACGTGTTCCTCGGCCCCGCCATGGCGGGCGGCGACGTGTGGATCACCCGGCTGTTTCCGTCGCACTTCATCACGCTGGTCATGCTCGACGCCGGGTCCGCCCATGGCGGGTGGATCAGCGACACCGGGTGGGCGATGGTGTGGACGATCGGAGCGATGCTCCTCGCCGGCCTGATCTTCGGGGTGTCGACGGCGAACACGGTGGCGCGTCGCAACCGGCGGAGGTCGTCATGAGCCGTCTCACTGCGGGGCTGCGCTACGGATTCCACGACTATCGGCGCAACGTCGCCATGTGGGTGCTGTTGCTGCTGCTCCCGGTGTTCTTCATCACCCTCAGCATCGCCGTCACCCCCGACATGCCGACCCCGGTCGAAGTGGCCGAAGACGGCGTCGCCGCCATCCGTACCGTGTCGATGAGCGACGTCCACGGCGCCATCATGGTGCCGATCACCATCGGGTTCCTCGCCGGCCTCGCCGGGATGTTCGTCGTGCAAGGGTCCCTGGAGGCCGATGCCCGGCTCGCCATCGCCGGCTTCAAGAGCCGGGAGATCCTGGGTTCGCGCCTCGGCGTCATCGCCGTCGCCGCCCTCGGTGCCACCGTGGTCGCCCTCGGCGTGACCGCCCTCGACTTCTCGCCCGCCAACTGGGTCTGGTTCAGCGCCGCCAATCTGATGGTGGCCGTTACCTACGGGCTCGTCGGGGTAATGGTCGGGGCCCTGTTCGGCCGGCTCGGCGGCCTCTACCTGATGTTCCTGCTCCCGTTCATCGACATCGGGCTCGCCCAGAACGTGATGTTCTCGGCCGCTGCGCCGGGGTGGGGTCGCTTCCTGCCGGGCAGGGGGGCGGTCACGGTGCTCGTCGACGCCGCCTTCACCACAAACCAGGACCACCCCGGCGCGGTGGTCCTTGCCGCGCTCTGGCTGGCCGGTCTGGCCGCGCTGTGCGGACTCATCTTTCATCGGATCGCGGCGCCGAGGCGGATATGAGACGCGCCGTCGAGATACTCAATCCGCCGAGCGGCTGCTCCATGCCGGCTGACCTTGTGTCCGGCCGGAACGATCAGTGCCGGTGCGGGTGGGGCGCGGCATGGAAGTCGCGGTCGTCGAGGGCGGGGATCCCGTCGGCGATGGTCTGACACCGATTCGGGTCGGTGCAGTCGGCCGGATCGAGGCTGCGGGCCCGCTCGGTCAGTGTGGCGAGCTGGCCCCGCGTCTTCTTCAGAGAGACGATGTGGCGGTCGAGTTCCTCGAGATGATGCTCCAACAGGTGGACGACGTGGGTACACGTCGAGGCGCCGTGGCCGCGCAGCTCGAGGATGGAGGCGATCTCGGTGAGGCTCAGTCCGGTTGCCTGGGCGTCCCGGACGAAGAGCAGACGCTCCACCGTGTCCGAGCCGTAGCTGCGGTAGCCGTTCGGGCTGCGTTCGGGCTCGGGGAGAAGGCCGATGTCTTCGTAGTACCGGATCGTCTTCGTGGTGACCCCGGTCGCGGCGGCGACCTCGCCGATCTTCATACCCCGGAGTATAGCCAAAGATTACAGTGAACTGGAAGGTCGATCAGGCCACTCGTGCGCACGCGCGGAGACGGTCTACCGCAAAGCGCACTTCCGCTCGGCTCAGCCGAGGAGCGCGGTCAGCTCTTCTGCCGCCATGACGCCCTCGAAGCGGCCGGTGACGACGCCCTGGCCGTCCATGACGAAGACCCAGGGCTCGGATGGGAGGTTCCAGTAGTCGGCGCCGACCGCCGGCGCCAGGTGCGCCGGGTCGGGGGCGAATCCAGGCTCGTTGAAGCCCGTGTACACCTCGATGTGGATGAAGTTCACGTCGGGATAGTCCGGTGCAACCTCCTTGACGGTGTCGAGCATCGGGCCACACGTTGCACTGGTGCAGTAGGCGGGTGTGGCGAAGACGAGAACGGTCGGCCGGCCCGACGTCAGTGCGTCCTCGAGGGTCGCCGCGTAGAACCGGGGATCGGGATCGTCGTCGGTGGTCAAGTCGTCGAGCGGT
>CAYQZO010000014.1:0-6137 GCA_964421925.1 uncultured Acidimicrobiaceae bacterium | reverse complement strand
GCTCCGATGTTGGGGGCGCTGGTGTCCTCGTAAACGGAGAAGGGAACCGGTGGGAGCGGCTCACCAGCCTCCGGGATCACGGTCGCCGTCCAGGTGCCGGCGGCGTCGAAGGAGACCTCGGCGCGGTACAGGCCGACGACGTCCTCGATGATCCAGGTGAACACGCCGGGGACGCGCTGGGTCTGGCCGTTCCCGTCGAGGGGGGAGACCTCGATCTCGACCCGATCCTCCGGGCTGCCGATCCGGGTCCCATCCTGTTCGATCACGCCCACGGTGAGCCGGGCGGGCCCGACGCCGAGGTCGGAGTTGGCGACGATGGCGAAGGTTCCCGCCGGGAATCCGGTCGACTCATCCGGTGCGGCGCCATCGCCGGACCCGCACCCGGCGACGACCATGGTGACGGCGACGACGACGAGGACTCTTCGCATCAGGCGTCACCCGCCGCGAGGGCGAGATTGGAGCCATCGCCGGCAACGACGTAGACGACGCGCACCGGCTGGCCGTTGGTGAGGTGCTCTCGGATGTGGCTCATCGGCCCGTGTTCGAACTGAGCGTCCTCGCCGGGTAGGAAGGTGATGTCGCTTCCGTCGTCGAGGCGCAACGTGAACGACTCGACCGCCTCGAGGTCGCCCTCGAAGGCGATGACGACCCCGACCGCGATCAGCGCCGCCGCCGCGGTCGTCGTCGGCGAGGTCGCACAGGCAGCGAGCAACACGCATGCCACCATCGGCGCGATCGCGTGGTTCGTGCTGGGGAGCCGGATGGCCGCCATGGTAGGGACGTCCCATGGCTGTCCAGGTCGACGAGAGCCGACCGCGATGCCCCTTAGCTGACAGCCGTCACCTCGTTAACCTCCGAGGCCCATGGATTCCAACCAGATCCGCAAGGTGTTCCTCGACTTCTTCGCCGAGCGAGGCCACACCGTGCTGCCGTCTGCGTCGTTGATCCCCAACGACCCGACGCTGCTCATCACCGGCGCGGGCATGGTCCCCTTCAAGGCGTACATGCTTGGCGAGGAGAAGCCCCCCTTCCCGCGGGCGGCCACGGTGCAGAAGGTGGGGCGGCTCAGCGACATCGACATCATCGGGACCACCCAGCGCCACCTCTCCTTCTTCGAGATGCTCGGCAACTTCTCTTTCGGTGACTATTTCAAGGAGAAGGCCATCCCGTGGGCCTACGAGCTGGTCACCGAGGGGTACGGGATCGACCCGGAGCGCCTGTGGTACACGGTCCACCTCAGCGACGACGAGGCCGCGGAGATCTGGATCGACGACGTCGGCGTGCCTGCCGAGCGAGTGCAGCGTCTGGACCGGGACAACATCTGGCAGATGGGCATCCCGGGCCCGGCGGGGCCGTCGTCCGAGATCTTCTTCGACAAGGGGCCCGAGTACGGCGAGGAGGGCGGCCCGGCCGTCGACGACGAGCGCCACATGGAGATCTGGAACCTGGTGTTCATGTCGAAGATCCAGGACGAGCCCTACCACTTCGTCGGCGACCTCCCCATGAAGAACATCGACACCGGCGCCGGCCTGGAGCGCCTGGCCACCGTGCTCCAAGGGGTGGGCACGGTGTTCGACACCGACGTCATCCGCCCCGTGCTCGCCGCCGCCGAGAACAAGACCGGAGTGGCGTACGGCGCCGACCCCATGTCCGATGTGTCGCTGCGCATCCTGGCCGACCACGGCCGCACCTCGACCTTCATGATCGGGGACAAGATCGTGCCCTCCAACGAGGGCCGCGGCTACGTGCTGCGGCGCCTGATCCGGCGAGCGGTGCGCCACGCCTTCATGCTCGGCGTCGAAGGCCTGATCACGCCCGTCCTGGTGTCGAGCACCGCAGAGGTCATGCGGGAGGCGTACCCAGAGCTCACCGCCGACGAGGACCGCATCACCGACGTTGCCGCCCGGGAGGAAGAGCAGTTCCTGAGGACGCTTCGTTCCGGCCACCAACTCCTCGATACCGCCCTCGCCGACATCGAGCCGGGGGGCTCGCTTGCCGGAGAGACAGTGTTCAAGCTGCACGACACCTACGGGTTCCCCCGCGAGCTCACCGAGGAGATCCTCGACGAGCGCGGCTACTCCGCCGACCTCGCCGATTTCGACCGCCTGATGGAGGAGCAGCGCACCCGGGCCCGTGACGCCCACCGCGGCGCCGAGACGGTTGCCATGGGCGACGCCTACCGGGCCTTGCTCGACGGAGTCGAACCGACGAGCTTCACCGGCTACGAGCTCGAGAGCGGCAACGGAAAGGTGCTCGCCATCATCAGGGATGGCGAGTCGGTGGAGAGTGCCGATGAGGGCCAGCCGGTTGAGGTGTTTCTCGACCGCACCCCGTTCTACGCCGAGTCCGGGGGCCAGATCGGCGATTCCGGGCGCATGGTGAGCCCCACCGGGACCGTACAGGTCGCCGATACCCAGTTTGCGGTCCCCGGGCTGCACGCCCACCGTGGTGTCGTCGGCAAGGGAACGGTGAGGGTCGGTCAGGAAGTCGCACTCTCCATCGACCGGGAGCGGCGGGAGCGCATCCGCAAGAACCACACCGGCACCCACATCCTTCACTATGCGCTTCGCGAGGTCGTGGGCGAGGACGTCCACCAGGCAGGCTCGCTCGTCGCCGACGACCACCTCCGCTTCGATTTCACCCACTACACCGCGCTGCGGCCCGAGGAGCTGTGGGACACGGAGCGGCTGAGCAACACCCGGGTGATCGAGAACGACGAGATCGCCACGATCGAGACCACCAAGGAGGAAGCCGAAGCGATGGGTGCGCTCGCCTTCTTCGGCGACAAGTACGGCGAGCACGTGCGCGTCGTCAAAGCGGGGGACTACTCCACCGAGTTCTGTGGCGGGACCCACGTCCCCACCACGGGCCAGATCGGGCCGCTCATCATCCTCAGCGAGGGCTCGATCGCAGCCAATACCAGACGCGTCGAGGCGCTCACCGGGACGGCCGCCTACGAGTACCTGTCCCGGCTGCGCCGAGACCTCGACGAGGCGGCGAGCGCCCTCGGAGCGCAGCCAAACCGGCTCGTGGAGGCCGCTCAGGCGATGGCGATGAACTCCAAGGCCCTCGCCGAGCGGATCGAGCAGTTCGAGCAGGAGGCCCGGACCTCGGCAGCGGCCGACTTGTTAGACATGGTCGAGGAGCACAACGGTCACTCGGTGCTCGTTGCCAAACAGGAGGACCTCACCGGCGACGGGCTGCGCGCACTCGCCTTCCAGATCCGCGACCGGCTGCCCTCGGGCATCGGGATCCTTGGCTCGGCGTCGGCGGGCAAGGCGGCCATCATCGCCTTCGTGTCCGACGATCTCGTCGAGCGCGGCGTCTCTGCCGGCGAGCTGATCGCCGGCGCCGCGCAAACCCTCGGTGGTGGGGGAAGCCGCGACCCCCGGCTCGCCCAGGCGGGCGGGCCCCACGGCGACCGCATCGAGGACGCCCTCAGCGAAGCCGGGGAGGCGGCACGGGCGGCGCTCACCGGGTGAGAGTCCTCGGCCTGGATCCGGGCGAGCGTCGTGTCGGGGTCGCGCTATCCGACGCCACCGGTACCATTGCCACGCCTCACTCGGTGATCGATCGCCGCGGTGAGGATCTCCCATCCGTGCTGCGTGCGCTGGTTGAGGAGAACGGCGTCGAGCGCATCGTCGTCGGGCTCCCCGTGCAGCTGTCGGGAGAGGAAGGGAAGGCGGCTACGGCGGCACGAGCGTTCGCCGCCGAGGTTGCCGAGGCCACCGGAAAGCCGGTGGAGCTTCAGGACGAGCGATTTACGACGGTTACCGCCGAAGAAGCCCTGCTCGAGGGTGGCGTGCGGCGCGAAGAGCGGAGACAGACCAGGGACAAGGTCGCCGCAGCGGTCATGCTGCAGGGGTACCTCGATAGGCGGAGTCATGGACACGATCGAGCCCAAGGCAACGGGTAGCTCCACGATCATCAAGGTGGCGGTCGTCGTCGTCCTCGCTTTCATCGGGATCGTCTCGGTCATGCTGCTCGGCCGCGTGCTGGCCAGTGCGGTCGGCGGATCGAGTGAGCCCACCACGACCGTGGTCGCCCGGTGACCGTGGAAGTTCCCAGCGGAGCCTCGGCGCGCACCATTGGCATCGCCATGGAGGAGGCCGGTGTCGTGAGCGCCGATGTCCTCGCCGACGTCGTGGCCAGGGAGGGCATCGCGGCGAGTCTCAAGCCGGGGACGTACCACCTCGTCACGGGGATGGCTGCGGGAGACGTGGCTGCCCGACTCGTGGCTGGCCCTGACGAGGCCGAAGCCAGCGTGATCATCCTGGAGGGCGTCACCATTGCCGCCGCCATCGAGAGCCTCGCCAGCCAGACCGACTACACCGTCGACGAGTTCGCCGAGGCGCTACGCAGCGGAGCGGTGGTCTCCCCGTATCTCCCCGACCAGATTCCGGCTGGTGCCGACGAGCTGGTCCGCTGGGAAGGCCTCCTCTACCCGGCCCGCTACGAGATCCACGCGAGCATGACCCCGGCCCAGATCCTTCAACTCATGGCCGACGAGTTCGTGCACCGGCTGGAACGCGTCGACTGGTCGCAGCTCGACGAGCTCGGGGTGAGCACCTACGAGGCGTTCATCATCGCCTCGCTCATCGAGCGCGAGGCCGGGCTCGAAGAAGACCGCCCTTTGATCGCAAGCGTCATCTACAACCGGCTGGCGGTGCCGATGCGGCTCCAAATCGACGCCACCGTCATCTACGCCCGCGGGACCCCCGGTCACGTGCTCACCGCGGATCTCGAGATCGAGTCGCCGTGGAACACCTACCGGATCGACGGGCTTCCCCCGACGCCGATCAGCACCATCCGCCTCGAGTCGCTGCAGGCTGCCGTCGACCCGGCGGACACCGATTACCTGTACTACGTGCTGGTGTCCTTCGACGGCAAGCACGGGTTTTCCACGACGCTCGAGGAGCACCGCGCCAAGATCGCGCAAGCCAAGGCGGACGGAGTGCTTCCGTGAGATTGGTGCTGCTCGGCGATCCCGTCGAGCACTCCGGCTCACCTCAGATCCACAATGCGGCACTGACCGCCGCCGGGATCGAGGGCAGCTACGAAGCGCGCCGGGTCGACGGCGCCGGGATGAGAAGCGCCGTCGACGAGGTTCGCTACGGATCTCTCGATGGGGCCAACGTCACCATGCCCCACAAGGAGCTTGCCTTCGCGCTGGCCGATCGCACCTCGGAGGCGGCGATGCGGGCCGGTGCGGTCAACACCCTTGTCCACGCCTCGGGCATGGCGGTCGGGGAGAACACCGACGTCACCGGGCTGCGTCGCATCCGGGACGAGCTCGGCCTCGATCCGTCGACACCGCTCTTCATCCTGGGAAGCGGGGGAGCGGCCGCTGCCGCTCTGGTCGCCTTCGACGGCCATCCCATTCGCCTGTCCGCGCGCTCCGGTGACGCAGCCAGCGGGCTGCTGCAGCGAACCCGGGTCGATGCCGACGTCGTCGAGTGGGGGAGCGGTTGGAGCGACGCGGTCGTGGTCAACGCCACGCCCATCGGGATGTTGGGCGAATCGCTCCCCGACGCGGTGCTGGAGGGTGCCGTTGGCCTCATCGACCTTCCTTACGGGCCGGACCCGACACCCTCCGTGGTGGAGATGCGGGATCGGAAGCTGCCGGTCATCGAAGGCCTCGATGCGCTCATTGCCCAGGCCGCCGCGTCGTTCCAGGTGTGGACCGGGGTGGAGGCTTCGCTCGACGCCATGGGGGCAGCCGTCGGCCGTTGAGTCGAGACTCGCGACTCGCGACTCGGTAACCTCCCGCCCCGCATGGCAAGCCTCCTCCTGTTGCCGCTCGGCCTCGTCGCCGGGATCGCCGCCGAGGCCGTCGCCATCGGTTCTCCACTCTCCGAGCTGCGCACGAAGTCGAACCGGCTGGCGCTGGTCACGGTGGCGACCGGCCTCCTGTTCGCCGCCACCCCGCTGGTCGTGGAGGTCGACTGGGTCCTCCCCGCCTATCTCGTCTTCGTGTGGCTCACCGTCACCCTCACCCTGACGGACCTCGACTCCAAGCTGATCCCCAACCGGATCCTGTTCCCTGGCACCGCGGTCGCCCTCGTACTCCTCTATGCGGGGGCGCTCATCGAGGACGGTCCGCTGCTCCGGCCCTTGCTCGGCGGGGCCGCCTACTA
>CAYQZO010000013.1:0-13695 GCA_964421925.1 uncultured Acidimicrobiaceae bacterium | reverse complement strand
GCGGTGAGGAGCAGCTCCAATGAACCCTCGGAGCCGTCCCAGTGCTCGGCGACGATGTCCTCGCCTGCGGCCTCGATCAGGTGCTGGATGGCGACGGCGCTCAGGATCAGATCGTCGAGCTTGCCGAAGCCGATGACGAAGTCCGGGATCAGATCCACCGGCGACACCACGTACACCAGCACGGCGACGGCGAACGCCTTGGCCCGTACCGAAACCCTCGGGTCGCGCACGATCCGGGCAAGCAACTTGATGACGTTGGGGAGCAGCAGGATGGCCTCGCGCACCGTCGCTTTCCACTGCTCGTCCTGGCTGACCGGTACCGGTTTCATTGTGTTTCCTCTGCTGCCAATGCCGCCGCCCCGATGGCGCCGGCGTCCGGGCCCAACCCGGCGACGAGGATCGGTGGCGGGAGCCGGTGGCTCCCACCATGCAGCCCGTTGGTTGCCACCCTCCTGGCCGGGCCGAGGATGGACTCGCCAACCGAGCCGAGCCCACCTCCGACCACGATCAATTCCGGGTCGAATATGGCAATAAGGTTACGGAGCCCCGCACCAAACTCAGCACCCACCTGGGCGACGAGCCCGCGGGCCACCTCGTCCCCGGCGTCCGCCGCCGCGGTGACGTCCTCCCCGGTGATCGGGCCATCGCCGAGGCGGGCGGCAAGCGACCCGTCGGGGTTGAGCGACATCACCTCGCGTGCCAGGCGGACCAACGCAGGGCCCGAGGCCACCGTCTCCCAGCATCCCCGCTTCCCGCAGTCACACAGCAGGCCACCGGCGTCGACCACCATGTGCCCGACCTCACCGGCAAAGGACTCGCCGCGGTAGATCTCGCCGCCGATCACGATCCCGCCGCCCACCCCGGTGCCCAGGGTGAGCATCAGGAAGTCCGAGAAGCCGCGGCCCGCGCCGAGTGTCAGCTCGCCGTAGGCGGCGACGTTGGCATCGTTGTCGACGATCACAGGGATGCCGAGTTCTTCCTCGAGCAGCGTGCGCACCGGCACCGCCTTCCAGTCGAGGTGTGGGCCCCACAGGAAGGTCCCCTCCGGCCACTGCACCAGCCCGGCCAGGCCGATGCCAACCGCGGTCACCGCATCTGTGGACAGCCGGGAAGCCACGGCCGCGATGTCGGCAACGAGATCGCCCTCCGAGATCGAGGTGGCGACCCGGTCGACCACGGCGCCATCTTCGACACGCACCGCCCGTGCCTTGGTACCGCCGATGTCGATGCCGATGGTGCTCATGGCAGCGCAGGCTATCAGGAGGCGTCCTCCTGCCAGGGCCGGGAACCACGCGGGGAGCGGCGAGCGTCACAGCCATGAAAGGACCCGCAGGGAGGGGACGATGCGACGGATGATCTCCGCGGCGATCGCAGGAGCGGTGCTCGCCGCCTGCACCGCGACGCCGACTTCGACCAACCCGACCACGGTGGTGCGCCGGCCCGCCCCGACCGGCATCCACGCCCTCATGGCCTTCGATGCCTGCGACGACCTCGTCGACTGGATCGTCGGCCACGCGCTGGAGCGGGTCGGCCCCTACGGCCTCGACGGCGGTTGGTACGGCTACCCGATGGTCGGCTTCGCCGAGGACGAAGGCGCCGCCACCGCCACGACGATGGCGAGCGACGGGGCGCTCGGCAGGGCTGCAGGAGAGGTCCTCACCACCAATCTCCAGGAGCTCGGCGTCGACGAGCCGGACCTGGTCAAGACCGACGGGGACCGCATCGTCGCCCTGGTCGGCAACCGGCTCCATGTGGTACTGATCGACGGTGACGAGCTCTCGCTCGCCGGATCGCTCACCCTCGACTTCTGGTCACAGAGCATGTTCCTCGACGGGGACCGGGTGCTCGTGATCGCCTCCTACGGTGGATACCCGATCCCGGTCGATGTCCAGCCGGTGCTCGAAGACGACCTGATCGGCCCCATCCACACTCCATACACCCCGGTGGTGACCGTGGCCGAAATCGACATCAGCGACCCGGAGGATCCCGAGCTCACCCGCTCCATGCGCATCGACGGGCGATACGTGTCCTCCCGCATGGTCGACGGCGCCATCCGGCTCGTGATCTCCTCGTACCCGACGGGCTTCGCCTGGGCCTACCCGGAGGGCGGCGGCTTGCGCGCCGAACGCGAGGCCGAGGAGAAGAACCGCGAGCTCGTGTCCAACTCCACCGCGGACAACTGGCTCCCGTACTTCGTGGTCACCGACCACCGGGGTATCGACCGGGTGGCTGCCGAGGGAACGCTGCTGGCGTGTGACCGCACCCACCACCCGGAGGAGTTCTCGGGTTTCACCACGCTGTCGCTGGTGACGCTCGATCCCGACCGCCTGGCCGTTGCAGACGCCGCTGGGGTGTTCGCCGACGGTGACACCGTGTACTCGTCCAACGACGCCGCCTACGTGGCGACGTCGCGATGGATCGACCCCGTGGTGTTCGAGCGGGGCGACAACCCCGACATGCAAACCAGGATCCACAAGTTCGCCCTCGACGAAGACGGAGCCGCGTACGAGGCGTCCGGATCGGTCCCCGGCTACATGCTGAGCCAGTGGTCGATGTCCGAGCACGAGGGCGACCTCAGGGTCGCTTCCACCACCGGGCCACAATGGTGGGGAGGCGCCGACGCCGAGTCGCTGGTCACGGTGCTTCGCCAGGACGGCGACGAGCTCGAGGCCATCGGAAGCGTGGACGGGCTCGGCAAGGGAGAGCGGATCTACGCGGTGCGCTTCATGGGCGACCGTGGCTACGTCGTCACCTTCCGCCAGGTGGACCCGCTCTACGTGCTCGACCTCTCCGACCCCACCGACCCCACCGACGAGGGCGAGCTCAAGATCCCCGGGTACTCGGCGTATCTGCATCCGGTCGAAGACGACTACTTGCTCGGCATCGGGCAGGAAGCCGATCTCGAGGGTCGCATCGAGGGCCTGCAGGCGTCACTGTTCGACGTGCGCGATCCCGCCGATCCCGAGCGCATCGACCAGCTGGTGATGAGCGAGGCCCATTCCGAGCTGGAGTGGGACCACCACGCCTTCCTCTACGACCCGATCGGCGGCATCGCCGTGGTCCCGTTCCAGCGGTGGGGCGAGGACGCCCGCGACCGCTCGGGTGCCGTCGTCCTCGAGGTGCGGGCCGAGGGAATGGCCAAGGTGGGGATCGTCAGCCACGACGCCAAGGCCGAAATCGGCTGGGAGCCGCCGGTGCGGCGCTCGTTCATCATCGATGGCATGCTGGTGACGGTCTCGGACGCCGGGGTCATGATCACCGAGTTGAGCCCGGATCTGGAGACCGTGGACTGGGTGAGCTTCTAGAGGAAGCCCCCTCTGCGACGGGCCTCCGGCCCGCCGCGTCTCCCCCGCTGTAGCGGGGGAGACAGGATCACTCCACGGTGATCTTCTCCGGCCCGTTCGCGTCGTCCTCGCCCTCACCGTTGCCCTCGACCACTTCTTCCACGAAGGCAACGATGGCGGCGCCGACCTCCCATGCCGCTTTGGCCAGGTGGACCCCGGCCCGGCGCAACCCGGCGGCGAGGGTTTGCGGATCGGGCAGGCCGTCGAGCATCAGGGCTTGGTCCCGAAGGTGACCCGCAGCGCGCCCTCGCTGAGGGTGGCCCGCAGCACCTGACGGCGCTTCAGCGAGTCGGGGAGGACGATGGACCGGCGATAGGGGCCGACCGTGACGATGAGCTCGTGGTCGTGGCGCATCAAATCGAGCTCGTCGTGCTCGGCGAAGGGCATGCCCACGACGAGAACGACGTCGTCCCCGTCGTCCTCGACCCGGAACGGACGGCCCTGGGAAAGGCGGTGGGTCGGATCGACGTCGCCGAACAGCTCGTCCCCGACCTTGCGCAGGCGGTCGATACCCACCATCTCCTCGTCGAAGAGGCGGAGGGGCCGGATGTCGACATCGGCGAACCCTTCCGCCACGTCTTCGAGGTGGCTCTTCTGGATCTGGCGCCACTGATCGAAGTAGGGATCGGTGACCGACTCCGGAAGCACCCGGTTGACGATGGCGGCATCCACCGCGTACCCGAACAGGCCGAGGTAGGTGTAGGTGCGCCTGGCCTCGGCGATGACCATCTTCTCCGGGTTCATGACAAGCCGGGCGGTGGTGATGTCGGGGTCGGAGAGGATGTCTCGGATCCCGTCCAGGCGCTCATAGAAGGTGGCGACGGTGTCGAAGACCTTGTCGTCGGCCATGGGAAGCGTCGACACCCTGCTCATGACGGGGCGCACCACCTTGGCCACCTGCTTGCTCACCGGGAACAGCTTGTCCATGTACCAGGCCATCACGTCGGGGAGGCTGAGCAGGCGCAGGGTCTCCGCGGTGGGAGCGCAGTCCACGATGACCACGTCGTAGATCCCGGACGAGGCGTGGTCGCGCACGGTGGAGAGTGAGAACAACTCGTCCATCCCCGGGAAGACCGTGAGCTCCTCCGCCTCGACCCCCTCCAGGCCCGACCAGTCGAAGAGTGTGGTCAGGTAGTCACGCACCGGGCCCCACGACTCCTCGAGGCGCTGCTGAGAGTCGATCTGCTGGGCGTCGAGGTTGGGCGCCACCGGGGTCGGGTCGTCCCCGAGCTTGACCTGGAACGCATCGGCCAGCGAATGCGCCGGGTCGGTGGACATGACGAGGGTGCGGTATCCGAGGTCGGCGGATCGGATGGCGGTGGCCGCCGAAATCGTGGTCTTGCCCACGCCTCCCTTTCCGGTGACGAGGATGACGCGCATCAGTCCCCGGCTTCCGCCTGGTGCTTCAGGCCTCGCAAGGCGGTGCCGACGATCTGCTTCTCGGCCTGGCGGCGCAGGAACCCGGGAACCTTGAAGGTGGGCTCGACCCGGAGCGCATACACCACCTCGGTACCCCCTTCGTCGAGCGGGTTGAACTCGTAGCTGCCCTCGAGCAGCGTGAGGTCGTCGTTCGGCTCGGCGGCCCAGGCGAAACCGTTGTCACGGTCGTACACATAGCGGAGCGTGTAGGAGATCTCCTTGATCATCCCGTCCACCGTGAAATCGGCGGTCGCCGGCCGGCCCTGGTCGTCGGTCTCGGTGACGTGCGCCGACTTCACCCCGGCCGCCCACTCCGGGTAGGACTCCAGATCGAGCGCGATGCTGTAGACCCGCTCGGGGTCGGCGGAAACCTCGATCGTCTGTACGGTGCCTTCCATCCACTCCTCCGGCGTCTCCCGAAGGGTAGCGGTCCCCCGAGGTGCCGCTACAGCCGCCCCGAGGCCGTGATCCGGTTGAGGCGAAGCTCGTAGTCGACGGTCGCAGACGGGTCCGGATAGGCAGCGCGAAAGGCGGCGAGACCGGCCTCGAGCTCGGCGGGATCGATCAGCTGGAGCGTGGAGACGAAGCCGGACTCTGCCGCGCTCGCCCACTCCCCTGCCGAGCGCACCTTGTGCTCCACCGCGCCGGTGCGGGAGACCGATCCGGCGCGATCGGCCAGGTAGGACTCGACGGCGGTGGCTTCCGGGAACCGGTCGCGGTCGATGGCGGGAACGCTGGGAAACCAGCGAGCGAGCATCGATGCGTCGTGGTGGTCGGCGGCCAGGGTCCAGATCTCGATGTGAGCGCCCGGCCGGATCACCCGGAGGGCTTCGTCGAGGGCGCGCCGCCAGTCTCCGTAGTGCAGCGAGAAGTGGAACCAGACCAGATCGAAGGACCGGTCCCGGAAGGGGAGCGCCTGGGCGATCCCGTGGACCACGGCGAGCCCGGCGTCGCGGGCGGGGGCGGTCATCGCCGGCTCCGGATCGAGGATGATCGGGTGGTGTCCTTGCTCGGCCCACACCGCGGCGTGAAAGCCCGGGCCGCCCCCCACGTCCAGGATGAGCGACCCGGCACCGAGCGACTCTCCGGCTGATGCCGCCCGCGCCCGTGATGCTTGGGAGGGGTTGCGATGACGGTAACCGTCGGCGAGCCTGGACAGATCGACCTCACCCATGGCGAACCGCTCGCCCCGTGGCCCGGAAGTAGCCGAGGTTGACGCACACGGTGTCGCCGATCCGCCAGGTGGTGGCCTGGGGCTGGTGGATGTCCCCGAAGTAGTGGAAGGACGGTTGATGCTCTTCGACGTAGGCCAGGATGGCCTGCGATCCCTTCTCCTTGCCCCCGATGGTGTCGGTGGCGAGGGCGGCGACCTCGGGCGGGGCGTGGGTGCACAAGATCTCCACCGGGCCGAGCCGGGCGAGCTTGTCGGCCATCTCCGCTTCTTCGACCTCCCCGGGGGTACCCACCCGGACCGTTCCGCCGCCCACGAACCCGACCGCGTGTCCCTCGATGTCGATGACCTCGACGTCGACGAAGCGGGCCGTCGGCGGCAGATGCTCCCGCAGCACCGCGGGGCGATCGACGTTCCCGTAGGTGACGTACGCCTCGGCTCCGTCCAGGGCCGGGCAGATCTCGGCATAGGCTGCCGCCACGGCCTCCTCGTACCTCCTGCGCAGCTCGCTCTCCCTCCCCTTGCGGTGTTCGCGCCACATCGCCGAGGCCTCACTGGTCTTGCCCGCGCTCCGCAACGCGATGAACCGCTCGGCGATCTCCCGACCCGATACATCGGCGATGACACCCGAGGCGTCTCGATAGTCGATGAGGTTGATCAGATCCCCGAGCACCAGGACGGGCTCTCCGCGCTCCGCTACCCGGCGAAGGGCCGGTGCCGCCCCGTGGACATCGGCGACGAGCAGCATCACCCCTCGGCGGGCGCAAACATCCTGGCGACTGCGACGAGCGCAGCGGCTCCGAGGACGGCGGCGCCAAGGGCGAGCGCGGCATGCCACCCGGCGAAGGTGGCCGATAGGCCGGCCATGCCGAAGCCGACAACCCCACCCACCACCGACCGGCCGGTGGAGCCGAAGCGGGCTTCGGGGTCGGCGAACTCCCAGCCGTCGACCCAGGTCCCGAGCGCCACGCCGACGATCCACAGCATGAGCGCCAGGAACCCGGCGACGAGGGCAACCGCGTAGACCCAGACCATGCGGTCAGCGTAGACCGGTGGCCGCTTCCAGCTCGGATCTCACCCGTGGGTCGTGTTCGCCGGCGGCGGCTGCGTCGAGTGCGGCGTCGACCACCGTGCCGGCGAAGCGCGCCGCCGCCCACGCGGCGTGGGCGCGCAACAGCCAGTCCGGATGGCCGAGGAACCCGAGCACGGGGTCGCGCAACGGCGGCGAGCCGTCATTGCCGGCAACGACGAGCGCATTACGCCGCAGGATCCGGGGTCGGCGTCCCGGGAGGTAGAAGTGTGTATAGCGCTCGAGCAGGGTGGCGTCGTCTGCGCCCAGGATGTCCAGGATGCGGGGTCGAAGGGGAAGGTCGATGCTCTGCTCGAGGACCCGATGACCCGGCGGGCAGGCGGTGAGGCACTCGTCGCAACCGTAGAGCCGGTCGCCGACGGCCTCTCGCAGCTGCGGCGGGATGACTCCCGAGGTCTGCAGCCAGTAGGCGAGGCACCGACGGGCATCGAGCTCCCCCTCGGCACTGATGGCACCGGTGGGACAGGCGGGCATGCAGGCCACACAAGAGCCGCAGGTGCGGCGCATCGGGTGGTCGGGGACGAGCCCGGCGTCGGTGACCACCGACCCGAGCAGCACCCAAGGTCCGTAGCCGGGCACGAGCACCATGGTGCTCTTGCCCCACCATCCCACCCCGGCCCGCACCGCGACCGCCCGGTCGACCAGTCGCGAGTCGTCGACGAGGGTGACGGCCCGGTGCCCGTCCCGCTCCAGGGCGCCGGCGATGGAGCCGAGTGTGCGGCGAAGCGGGGCGTAGTGGTCGAACTCGGCGAAGCGGGCGATGGCCATCGCTCCCGGCTCGTGAGCGCCGGCACCGGTTCCCGGGAGATACGGGTGGGCGACGGACACGATGGAACGGGCCCACGGGAACGAAGCGGTCGGGGTGGTCGCCGTCTTCACATCCGTGTAGGTGAAGGGGAGGTCGGCGCTCGACCCGACGTCGCGCCGCTCCTCCATGGTGGCCGCCACCTCGGGGAAGGCATCGGCGGTGGTGACCCCGAAGCCGACACATCCGTGGTCGCGGGCGATCTGGGCGAGCTTCACAGCTTCCACCCGCCAGACGATACGTCACCCCGTGGAGGCGTCCCGGTCCGGGTGGCGGGGCACGAGCCGGAGCGGGGCCACGAGTCCGGCTGCTCCCAGGTTGCGCAGCGCCTGCTCCTCGTCGGCGTCGACCTCGAGGGAGCCCGGGTTCCCCGCCAGCAACACCGGCACGATGCAGTCGGCGCACGCCGATGTGCCATCCATCACGCATGCGTCACAGTCGATGATCATGTCCGTCCTCCTTGCTGCGCACCGTACAGAACGGGTATGACAGAAAACCGGCTGCCAGCTGCCAGCTACCAGCTACCAGCTACGCTCGATGACCATGAAATTGGGCATCAACCTCGGCTATTGGGGCACCGCGGTCGCCGGGGATACCTCGCTGGTCACCGAAGCCGAATCGCTCGGCTACGACTCGGTGTGGACCGCCGAGGCGTACGGTGCGGACTCGATCGTCCCCCTCGCCTACCTTGCGGGGCGCACCGAGACCATCAAGCTCGGCGCCGGCATCATGCAGATGCCCGCCCGCACCCCAGCGATGACCGCCATGACCGCCGCCACCCTCGATCAGATGTCCGGCGGCCGTTTCCTCCTCGGCCTCGGCGTCTCCGGCCCCCAGGTCGTGGAGGGATGGCACGGCCGGCCGTACGGCAAGCCCCTGGGGGTGACCAGGGAGTACGTCGACATCGTGCGCAAGATGCTCGCTCGCGACGAGCCGGTCGGCTACGAAGGTGACTACTACCAGCTCCCCTACACCGGGGAGGGATCGACCGGGCTCGGGAAGCCGCTCAAGCTGATGATCAGGCCCACCAATCCGGAGATACCGATCTACCTGGCCGCCATCGGACCCCGCAACGTCACCCTCACCGCCGAGATCGCCGACGGCTGGCTCCCCATCTTCTTCTCCCCCGAGCGCAGCGGCGAGATCTACGGCCCCGCCCTCGCCGAGGGGTTCAACGCGTCCGGCGAACCGGAGAAGGCAAAGCGATTCGACGTCGCACCCTCCGTGTTTGCCACCGTCACCGACGACGTCGACAAGGGACGCCTCGAGGCCAAGCCGACGCTTGCCCTCTACATCGGGGGCATGGGCGCCAAAGGAGCCAACTTCTACAACGACCTCGCCCACCGCTACGGCTACGGCGAGGCCGCCGAGCGCATCCAGGACCTGTACCTGGAGGGAAGCAAGATGGAGGCGACCATGGCTGTTCCCGAGGACCTCGTTGACGAACTCAGCCTGATCGGGCCTCGCGAGCGGATCGCCGACCGCCTGGAAGCCTGGAAGGATTCCCCGGCGACCACCCTCATCGTCAACTCCACCGACCTGCGGACGCTGCGCACCCTTGCCGAGATAGCCCTCTAGCGTTACCGCCATGCGCCGGAGGCACCCGCTCGCATTGCTCGGCTTGGCCGCGCTCGTCGCTGCCTGCTCGCCGGCCGCCACCACCACGACCACCACGGCCACCACCACAACCGCCGAGGTCACCACAACGTCGACGAGCACGACGACACCGACCACGACCGCCACCCTCACCGCCGTGGCCGGCGCCGCCGGCGTCGGCGACGAGTACTACCCGCACCTCGGCAATGGCGGCTACGACGTGGAGCACTACGGGCTGACGCTTTCCTTCGATCCCGAGACCGACCACCTGCTCGGGGTCGCCACCATCGAAGCGGTCGCCACCCAGGCCCTTTCGTCCTTCAACCTCGACTTCGTCGGCTTCGATATCACCGCCGTCCAGGTGAACGGCGTGCCCGCCACCTTCGAGCGGCGTACCCCGGAGCTCATCGTCACCCCGGGCACCGCGCTCGCCCCGGGCGACGCGTTCGTCGTCCAGCTGGGCTACGAGGGCGAGCCGGGAACCATCGACTCCCCCGCATTCACCCGCGTGGGCATCGGGTGGCGGGAAGGGCCGGCCGGCGAGCAGTACGTGGTCGCCGAGCCCGACGGCGCCCACTCCTGGTTTCCCGCCAGCGACCATCCACTGGACAAGGCGACCTTTCGCTTCGAGATCTCGGTTCCCGAGGCGTTCGCCGCAGCTGCCAACGGGGAGCTCCTCGGTGTCACCGACCCGAGCCAGGGCTGGCACACCTACACCTGGGACATGGACGAGCTGATGGCGCCCTACCTTGCCACCGTGATCATCGGCGAGGGTTACGAGTTGGTGCCCGACCCGGTGTCCAGTGAGGAGGCCGGGCTCCCGGTGCGCAACTTCCTGCCAGGCGACCTGGCCGCTGCACCGCCCGCGGTGCTCGAACGGACCGGGGAGATGATCAACGCCCTCGCCGATGCGTTCGGCCCCTACCCCTTCGACCGCTACGGGATCACCGTGGTGGGGGGCTTCCCCGCCGCCCTGGAGAACCAGACGCTGTCGGTGTTCGGGCGCCAGGTCGTCACCTCGAGCGTGTTCGAGTACATCCTGGTGCATGAGCTGGCCCACCAGTGGTTCGGGGACTCGGTGTCGGTGGGCCAGTGGAATGACATCTGGCTCAACGAGGGGTTCGCCACCTACGCCGAGCTGGTGTGGATCGAGCACCGTTTCGGCAGGGCCGCTTACGACGAAACCGTGGCCAACCGGCGCCAGGCAGCCGAGCTGGCCAACTTCCCCCTCCCCGGGCTTCCCCCACCCGACGACCTGTTCAACGGCGGCGTGTACCAGCTCGGCGGGCTGCTGCTCGCCGACCTCCGTGAGGAGATCGGCGACGAGAGCTTCTTCACCCTGCTCCGCACCTATACCGACCGGTTCGCCGACGCCGCTGTCGTCACCGAGGACTTCATCGCCCTCGCCGAGGAGATCTCGGGCAGAGATCTCGAGGCCTTCTTCTCCGAGCGGCTGTACGGCTCCTGAGGGGTGTGGGCGGGGCTCGCGCCCGCCTGTGTAGCCTCCCCGCCATGGACGACGCCGCCGACATCGGGCTCATCGGCCTCGGGGTGATGGGCTCCAACCTCACCCTGAACATGGACGACCACGGCTACACGGTGGCCGTGTTCAACCGCACTCCGGAGCGAACCGACGCCTTTCTCGCCGGACCCGCCGCCGGTACCAAGGTGATCGGCACCAAGTCGCTCGACGAGCTCGTCGCCAAGCTGGAGAGGCCCCGCAAGGTGCTGCTCATGGTCCCGGCGGGCAAGCCGGTCGACGAGCAGATCGACGCTCTCTTCCCGCTGCTGGAACGGGGCGACATCATCATCGACGGGGGCAACTCGCTGTTCACCGACACCGAACGGCGCATCAAGGAGCTCGCCGAGCACGGGATCCACTACGTGGGGATGGGGATCTCCGGCGGTGAGGAAGGAGCCCGCTACGGGCCCTCCATCATGCCGGGCGGTTCCGCTGCAGCCTGGCCCTTGATCAAGGAGCTGGTGCAGGACATCGCCGCCGACGCCGACGGAGAGGCCTGCGGGGATTGGGTGGGCGAGGGCGGTGCCGGCCATTTCGTCAAGATGATCCACAACGGCATCGAGTACGGAGACATGCAGGTGATCGCCGAGGCCTACGACGTCATGAAGCGGGGCCTCGGTCTCACCGCCGCCCAGATGCAACCGATCTTCGCCAAGTGGAACGAGGGCCGGCTCGACTCCTATCTCATCGAGATCACCGCTCAGATCCTCGGCGTTGCGGGCGAGGAGCAACCCGCCCTCGTCGACGAGGTCCTCGATGCCGCCGGGGAGAAGGGAACCGGCAAGTGGACCGTGATCTCGTCGATGGAGCAGTCCACGCCGACCACGCTCGTCGCCGAGGCCGTCTACGCCCGCTTCCTGTCGACGCGGGTCGACGAGCGCGCCGCGGCCGCCGAGGTGCTGACCGGACCGACTGCGGCGATCAGCGACGAGCCGGTGGAGGTCATCGACGATCTCGAGGACGCGGTGTACGCCTCCAAGATCGTGTCCTACGCCCAGGGCTTCATGCTCTTCGCCGCCGCCCGCGACGAGTTCGGCTGGCAGCTCGAGCCCGGAACCATCGCCGCGCTGTGGCGGGCCGGGTGCATCATCCGCTCCCGGTTCCTCGCCGAGATCACCACCGCTTACCGCATCCGCCCCGACGTCCCCAACCTCCTCGTCGACCCCTTCTTCACCGAGGCGATCACCACCGCCGAGCCCGGATGGCGGCGCACCGTGGCCCGGGCCACCGCCGCCGGGATCCCCGTCCCTGCCTACGCATCGGCTCTCGCCTTCTACGACGGGTACCGCTCCGAGCGGCTCCCCGCCAACCTGATCCAGGCCCAGCGGGACGCCTTCGGCGCCCACACCTACGAACGCCTCGACCGGCCCCGCGGCGAGTTTTTCCACTCCGACTGGGGGGTCTGATGGAGCTGCCACCCCGGGTGATGCCGGCGATCATCACCCCCTTCCGTGAGGACGGGGAGATCGACAAGGACGCCCACCGCCACAACCTCACCGCACTCACCGCACGGGGCGTGGACGGTTTCGTGATCTCGGGCTCGACCGGGCAGGGCCCCTATCTCGTACCCGGGGAACGCCACCTGCTGGTGACGATCGCCCGGGACGTGCTCGGCGCCGATGCCCATCTGCTGTGCGGGGTGCAGGCGGAGTCGCTCGGCCAGGCCGAGTCTCAGGCCGCCGAGGCGGTCGCCGCCGGGGCCGATGCCCTGCTGGTGATGACCCCCACCACCTTGATCCGGGGGAACATGGAGCGGCTGGCGTTCTTCTTTGCGACGCTCGCCGAGCGGTCTTCGATCCCGGTCTTCCTGTACTCGGTCCCGCCAACCACCGGGTTCCAGCTCCCGGTCGAGGTGGCCGCCGAACTCGCAGACCACCCCAACATCGTCGGGTTGAAGGACTCCGGAGCCGAGGCATCCCGGGTGCCGCCCCTCGCCCTCGCCATCGACAACGGCTTCCTGGTGCTGTGCGGCTCGTCACGGGTCGTCCACGACTTCGCCGCCGCCGGCGCCTACGGGGCCATCACCGCCTCGGCCAACTACGCCTACCCGCTGGTCGTCGCGGCTCGCCGGGACGCAGCCGCACAGGGCCGGCTCACCTCGCTGGCCGCCGCGGTGGAGGGCCACGGCCTCCCCGGCACCTACGCCGCCGCCGCGGCCGCCGGGCTCCGCCCCGGCACCCTCCGCCCCCCGCTCACGGAGCTGAGCGGCCCCGACGCCGACCGCATCGCCGAGCTGGTGGGGTGAACCTGCCAACCCAGGGCTGGAGCCAACACAGGGCGTCGGTACGAGCCCAGGGTTGGCAGCGCTGCCACCCGAACCGCGCAACGGTGGGCCGGTACCTACGCAGGGCGTCGGTACCAACCCTGGGTTGGCAGCACCACCTTGACATGTGAGTATTTACTCACCTATTATCGGAGCCTATGGACGAGGTGTTCAAGGCGCTCAACGACCCGAGCCGGCGGCTCCTGCTCGACCGCCTCTTCGAGGAGGACGGGCAGACCCTCGGCGCCCTGTGCGAGCACCTGCCGGAGATGACCCGGTTCGGGGTGATGAACCACCTGTCGGTACTCGAGGCCGCCGGATTGATCACCACCCGCAAGGTGGGACGGTCCAAGCACCACTACCTGAACCCGGTCCCCATCCGCCTCGTCCACGACCGTTGGATCAGCAAGTACACCGAACCGGTGGTCGGCGCCCTGGCGTCGATGAAGGCCCACCTGGAAGCAAGGAGCAACAGCGTGCCCACG
>CAYQZO010000012.1:11579-14510 GCA_964421925.1 uncultured Acidimicrobiaceae bacterium | reverse complement strand
GCCACCGCCATCGCCAACGCCACCCTGCTCCCCCTCGCCTTCATCTCCGGAGTGTTCATCGTCCCCGGCGAGAACATGCCGGCATGGCTGGAGACGATCGCCAACTTCTTCCCGCTCTCCCACTTCGCCGAGACCTTCATCGCCGGGTTCAGCCCGATCGAGGACGTCTCCACCATCTACTGGGGCGACCTCGCCTACATGGCGCTGTGGGGCGTGGTCGGCCTGGTCCTGGCCATCCGGCTGTTCCGCTGGGAGGCGTCGACGGGTGAGTCGCGCATGCCGTGGCGCCGCTCCAAGCCGGCCCAGGCCTCGGCCTAACGCAGGCGACTAGCTTCGGGGACATGTACCTCGAAGAAGTGGAGACCCTCGAGCGCGACGCACTCGAGCAGCTGCAGTCGAAGCGACTCGCCGACCTGGTGCAGCGGTTGGGGAAGGTGGACTCGCCGTACTGGAGCGCCAAGCTCGACGAGGTCGGCTCCGTCTCGTCGATCCAGGACATCGCCCGGCTCCCCTTCACCAACAAGGCGGAGTTCCGTGCCGAGTTTCCCTACGGCATGCTGGCGGTCCCCATGGCCGAGGTGGTACGGGTGCACGCCTCGTCGGGCACTTCGGGGAAGCCAACCATCGTCGCCTACACCGCCGACGACATCCACACCTTCGCCGAGGTCAACGCCCGCTCCCTGTCCGCGGTCGGGGCGACCAGGGATGACGTGGTGCACGTCGCCTACGGGTACGGGCTGTTCACCGGCGGGCTCGGGCTGCACTACGGCGTGGAGGCGCTGGGCGCCGCCGCCGTCCCCGCCTCGGGGGGCAATCCCGGCTTCCAGGTGCGGCTGATGGCCGACGCAGGAGCCACCGGCCTCGCCTCCACCCCTTCCTTCGCCCTCCTCCTCGCCGAGCGAGCCGCCGAGGGCGGCCTGCTCGACAAGATCCCGCTGCGGTGGGGGATCCACGGCGCCGAGCCCTGGTCGGAGGGGTTACGCGACAAGCTGGAGCAGGCCTGGGGCGACGGCTACCTGGCCAGGGACATCTACGGCCTGTCCGAGGTGATGGGCCCCGGCGTTGCAGCCGAGTGCGCCGAGAACCCGGGTGGCATGCACATCTTCGAGGACCACTTCTACCCGGAGATCGTCGACCCGATCACCGGCGATCCGCTCCCGCACGGAGAATCGGGGGAGCTGGTCATCACCACGCTGACCAAGCGAGCCCAGCCGGTGATCCGGTACCGCACCCGCGACGTCACCCGGTTCGTCGAGCAGGACTGTCCGTGCGGGCGGACCAGCCGCCGCATCGCCCGTATCGAGGGACGCGTCGACGACATGCTCATCATCCGCGGCATCAACGTATACCCGCGCACCATCGAGACGATCCTGATGGACGACCCTGCCGTGGGGCCCAACTACGCCATCGTCGTCGACCGGCGCGAGTCCCTGCCCAACCTGGAGGCCCGGGTGGAGGTCGCCGACCAGTCGCTCGCCGGCGAGTCAGACGCCATTGCCAAACGGCTCGGAGAACGGCTCATGGAGACCGTGCGGCTGCGGATCACGGTCACCGTCGGCCCGCCGGGGAGCGTGCCCCGCACCGAGCTTGGCAAGGCGCAGCGGGTCTTCGAGCGCACCGACGAGCAGGACCCGCTCTCCTGACTAGACGTCCGCCGACACGCCGAGCAGCCGGTCCCGCCTCAGCTTGCGGGCCCCCCGGAAGGTGAGGAAACCGGCTACGAGCCAGGCGATGGCGCCGATCCAGATGCCGGTCGCTCCCGGGTTGGCGATCACGGCGGCGGCGACGCTGTAGGAGAGGATGATGACCGGGAGGGTCACCAGGCTGGAGGCCTGTTGGGCGGCGGCCGCCGACCGCACCCTGGCCGACAGACGCAGGATCAGGGTGAGGGCCACCGCGATGAACGGGGGGATCACCCACACGATCAGCAGCACCCACCCCGACGTCGGGAAGAACCAGCCGCCGAGGTCGTCGCCCACGGTGAGATTCACCACGAGCGCGTACAGCGAGAACCCGGCGACGGTGGCCAGATAGCCGGGGATCAGGCTGGAGATGAGCTTCCCGATGTAGATCTCGCGCTCGGTGAGGGGGCTGTGGGCCAGGAACTCGCCGGTGCCCCGCTCCCGCTCACCCACGATGGCATTGGATCCGACCGCCGCCGAGATGGTGAGGGGCACGATGATGGCGATGGGGGCGAGCAGGAACACCGCCACCACGTACGAGGCGCGGGCGATCTCGCTGTTGCCCTCGACGTTCTTGGTCACCGACTCGGGGAGGTTGCCCACGATCTGGGTCACCTGATCGACGAACTGGGTCTGCTCCAACGAGCTGATCATGGACAGGGCGAAGAAGGGGATGATCACGAAGAACAGGCTGGCCATCAGGGTGAGCGGGATCCAGTAGTCCTTGCTCCTGAACAGGCGCTTCAGGTCGGCGCCGGCCACGGCCTTGATGTTGGTCCAGCTCATTCCTCGAGCCCCCGGTGGCTGCGCTGCATCTCGAAGTACAGCTCCTCGAGGGTGGGCACGAGCGGCTCGACACGGGTGAGGCGGGCCCCGCCGGCGACCAACTCGCTCACCAGGTCGGGGAGCCGGTCCATGTCCTTCAACGTGGCGTGCACGCCACCGTTCCAGGTCGTGTCGATCACCCCGTCCAGCCCGGCGAGCCGCTCAAGGACCTCCCGGTTCTCGGCGTCGAAGATGACGATGGGGTCCGGCATGTAGGTGGTGGCGAGCTGGCGCGGGGGCCCGGAGGCCTGGGCGTGGCCCTCGTTCATCAGCACCACCTGGTCGGCGATGCCCTCGGCCTCGTGCAGGAGGTGGGTGCACAGCACGATGGATCGCCCGGCGGTGGCGAGCTCCCTGATCAGGTTGAGGACGCTGCGCGCCGACTCCGGGTCGAGGCCGGCGGTGGGCTCGTCGAGGAGCAGGA
>CAYQZO010000012.1:0-11569 GCA_964421925.1 uncultured Acidimicrobiaceae bacterium | reverse complement strand
GTGGATGACGGCCCGGGCCAGGGCGAGGCGGGTTCGCATCCCGGTGGAGTAGCCGCCCACCTCCTGGTCGAGGGCATTCTCGATGCGGAATCGCTCGGCGGCGGCGTAGGCGGACTCCTCGGTTGCGTCGAAGATGCGGGCGGCGAAGCGCAGGTTGTCCCACCCGGTGAGCTGGTCGTAGAAGGCGGGCTTGGGAGGCACGACCCCGGTGCGGCGGCGCACCTCGTTGCCCTGGTGCATCGGATGCATGCCGAGCACTTCGATGTTGCCCCGGTCGGCGACCAGTGCTCCGGTGGCGAGGCGTACCGTGGTCGTCTTGCCGGCGCCGTTTGGTCCGAGCAGCACGGTGACGGCCCCCACCGGCGCGACGAAGTCGAGCGTTTCCAACGCCCGAATCTCCCCGAAGGACTTGGATACCCCGTCGAACCGGATGGCGGAATCCATCTGCACTTTCATCGGTCGGACGCTACCGAACCTGAACGCCTAGGGAGACGCTGATTGTGGTACGAACCCTGGGTTGGCACACGCGCAGAGCGTCGGCTACGGCCCACGGTTCGGCTCCATGGAGCGCGCCGTACCATTGCGCCCATGTGCGGACGGTTCGTGCAGAAGGAACAGCCGGAGGCGTACGCCGAGTTCTTCGGGGTGGACGCCATCCGCACCGATCCGCTGCCGCCTTCGTACAACGTGGCGCCCACCGACCCCGTCTACGCCATCGCCGAGCACGACGGCAAGCGCCTGCTCGGCACCTTCGAGTGGGGGCTGCTCCCGTGGTGGGCCAAGGACCGCAAGATGGCGGCCAAGCACATCAACGCCCGGGTCGAGACGGTGGCGGACAAGGCGGCGTTCCGCGACTCGTTCCGGGAGAAGCGCTGCATCGTGCCGGCCGACGGCTTCTACGAGTGGGAGAAGCGGGACAAGGGAAAGCTCCCCCACTACATCTACCGCTCCAACGGCGAGCCGCTCGCCCTTGCCGGGCTGTGGTCCTCGTGGCGTGACCCGGAGACCGAGGAGCGCCACCGCACCTGCACCATCATCACCGGCGAGCCGAACGACCTGGTGTCGCCGCTCCACGACCGGATGCCGGTGATCCTCCCCGCGGCGGTGTGGGGGGCCTGGCTCGACCCCGCCATCGAGGACGAGTCCACCGTGCGCGCCCTGCTCCGCTCGGTGGAGGAGCCGTCCGACCTCGCCGAGCACCCGGTGTCGACGCTGGTGAACAAGGTGCAGAACAACGTGCCCGAGCTGATCGACCGGCTGGAATCGGGAGCGGTGTAGGGAGAAGCCGACGCCGGGCGTCGTCGCGGTGTAGGTTTGGCGTCATGCCGGATCCCCCGGTCGGCAGCAACTCGAGCGAAGACCCGCGCGTGGCTTCGTACCGGGCCCTCAGACAGGGCCTCGGCGTTCTCGGCGTCTCCCTGCCCGTTCTGTTGCCCATCGTGGTCGCCATCTTCGGGACCTCTGCGGTGCTGCAGAACACGATCAGCGAGTACTACGGCACGGTCGCCGTGGGCGTGCTCGTCGGTGCGCTTGCTGCCATCGGTGTCTTCCTGATCGCCTACAAGGGCGTCCCCCGCAGAGCGGGCGACCCCGCGTTCCTGTCGGACAATCTGTGGGCCTTCATCGCCGGCGTTGGTGCGATCGGTGTGGCGCTGTTTCCCACGACCTCGGAGCACCAGTGGGTGCGGGTCTTGCACGTGCTGTCCGCATTGGTCCTGCTGGGGGCGCTCGCCTTCTACTCCCTGGTCCTCTTCCGCCAAGGCAGCGGCGACCCTCCGCTTCTCGGCATGTCGAGGAACTCGTGGTATGCGATTTCGGGCGTGGTCATTCTCCTCTGCATCGCCGGGCTCGGCGTTTACTGGTTGTTCTTCCAGACTCCGGAACGCGACAACACCTATCACCCCGCCTTCTGGCTGGAGTCCGCCGCGCTGTGGGCATTCGGATTCGCCTGGCTGACCAAGGGGAGAGGGATCCATCAGCTCAACATCCTCCGCCAGGACGTCATGGCGCGACTGGGTGGGGGAGGCGGTGCACGGAGCAGCGCCGGGTCCTGAGCGCCGACGCCTCGCGGAGACAGGAGAGAGGGCCGCCTCGTTACCCTGTGGGTATGCGAGCCCTCCGCAAGCTGTCTCCGGGCCCGGGCATCAAGATGGTGGACACCCCCATGCCGGAGGTGGGGCACGGCGATGTGCTCATCGAGGTGCTGGCCACCTCGATCTGCGGCACCGACCTCCACATCATCGACTGGGACCCGTGGGCCGCCGAGCACGTCCGCACCCCGGTCACCGTCGGCCACGAGCTGACCGGCACGGTGGTGGCCCGCGGCGAGGACGTCACCGAGCCCGAGATCGGACAGCTGGTGTCGGTGGAGTCGCACATCATCGACAACACCTGCACCTGGTGCCGCACCGGCCAGGGACACCTCTGTCCCAACACCAAGCTGCTCGGCGTCCACCGCGACGGCGCCTTCGCCGAGTACGTGGCGGTGCCGGCCCAGAACGCCTGGGTCGACCCCCCGGACATGCCGCTGTCCATCGCCTCCCTCCAGGAGAACTTCGGCAACGCGGTCCACGTCGCCTCGGTGCCCGAGATCGCCGGGCGCAAGGTGCTGGTCACCGGGGCCGGGCCGGTGGGCCTGATGGCGATCGCGGTGGCCAAGGCCCAGGGTGCCCGCGCCGTGTACGCCACCGACGTGTCCGACTACCGGCTCGGGCTGGCCATGACCATGGGGGCCGACCTCGTCCTCAACCCGCGCAACGACGACGTGGCCAAGGTGATCGCCGACGCCACCAGCGGCGAGGGGGTCGACGTGCTCTTCGAAATGTCGGGTGCGCCCGCCGCCATCGAGGCCGGGTTCGCAGCCCTCAAGCCGGGCGGAGAGGCGGCGCTGCTCGGGCTCGCCGGCAAGCCCATCGAGTTCGACCTCGACGACAACGTGATCTTCAAGGGCGCCACCGTGCACGGCATCGTGGGTCGGCGGCTGTGGCAGACCTGGCTGGAGATGCGAGGCCTGATTCGATCGGGTGCGGTGGACCTGTCGCCCATCGTGAGCCACCGCCTCGCCATGGACGACTACGAGAAGGCCTTCGACCTGATGAAGTCGGGAGTGTGCGGCAAGGTGATCATGTTCCCCGACCCCACCATGGCCGACGGACCGCTGAGCTGACGAGGAGCCCATGACCGACAAGACCGCCTACCTCACCGACGAGCTTGCCGCCCTGCGCGAGCAGGGCCTGTACAACACGATCACCACCATCGACGGTCCCCAGGGTGCGTGGCTGTCGGTGGGCGGCCGGGAGGTCCTCAACTTCTGCTCCAACAACTACCTTGGCCTGGCCAACGACCCCACGCTGGTGGAGGCCGCCAAGGCGGCGCTCGACCGCTACGGGATCGGCCCCGGAGCGGTGCGCACCATCGCCGGCACCATGACCATCCACGACGAGCTGGAGGCCGCCTTGTCCCGGTTCAAGGGGGTGGAGGCGGCGATCTCGTTCCAGTCGGGGTTCGTCGCCAATCTGGCGGTGATCCCGGCACTGGTCGGTGACGGGGACGTCATCATCTCCGACGAGCTCAACCACGCCTCCATCGTCGACGGGGTGCGCCTGGCCAAGGCCGGGCGCAAGATCTACCCCCACGGTGACGTCGCCGCCCTCGGGGAGCGGCTCGCCGAGGCGAGGAGTGAAGGGGCCAACCGCATTCTGGTGATCAGCGACGGCGTGTTCTCCATGGACGGCGACATCGCACCCCTCGACCGGATCGTGGACGCCGCCGACGAGTTCGACGCCATGGTGATGGTGGACGACGCCCACGGCGAGGGCGTGCTCGGCACCGGAGGGCGGGGCATCGTCGACCACTTCGACCTGCACGGACGGGTGGACGTGGAGGTCGGGACCATGTCCAAGGCCTTCGGGGCGGTGGGCGGCTACGTCGCCGGGTCCGCCGAGCTCATCGAGTGGCTGCGCCAGCGGGGACGGCCCTTCCTGTTCTCCTCGGCGGTCACACCGCCCGACGTGGCGGCCTGCATCGCCGCCGTGGAGACCCTGGAGTCATCCACCGAGCTCGTCGACCGGCTGTGGTCCAACGCCGCCACCTTCAAGAAGACGATGGGCGACACCGGGTTCGACCTCGGCTCGAGCGAGACCCCGATCACCCCTGTGATGCTCGGCGACGAGCACCTTGCCCGCCGGTTCTCGACGACGCTGCTCGACGAGCACAACGTGTTTGCCCAGGCCATCGCCTACCCGACGGTGGCCACGGGCACGGCCAGGATCCGGGTGATGATCTCGGCGGCCCACTCCGACGACGACCTGGCGGCGGGGGCCGAGGCCTTCGCCGCGGTGGGCCGCCGGCTGGGCGTTGTTCCCTAGCGCTCGGCCCAAGCCGGTCGCCATCGGGTGGGCCGGGTTCATGGTGGTCCTGGTGATCGCCGCGGTGGTCATCGTCACCGCCGAACCCGAGGCCTCCGGGGACCCGCCGCCGTTCCTCGTCGGTGTGCTCATCGGCTTCACCGTGGTCTCCCTGACCGCCATGATCTGGTTCCGCATCCTGGGAGGCGCAGCCGTTCTCGACGCCCGGTCCAACGCCGAGATCCGCACCGCCTACACCCGGCGCATGGTGGTGACCAGCACCCTGGCCATCACACCGGCGCTCGCCGGGTTCGCCCTGGCGCTCGCCACCGGCCACGTCGGCCTGTTCTACGGCACCTTCCTGGTGTCGATCGCCGCCCTGGTGTTCGTTGCACCGCGCAAGGGGGATGCCGAGGCCCTCGACCGGGCCATGATCAGACGGGGACGACCGTTCCGGGTGTCGGCGGCCATCGAGCCCCTCGGCAAGTTCTAGGCCGTCGTCTCCTGTTGGGAGGCGTGGATGGAAGGCCCGGGGTCGGTGACGATGATGCGGTAGCCCAGGAAGATGAGGGCGAGCCCGATGAGCTCGGTCACGTAGAGCACCTCCACCCTCCCGGTGCGGGCGGCGGAGCCGCCGATGCCGGGCAGGATGGCCCCCACCGCGATGGCGACGTTGCCCCACACCCGGCGGGCGGTGCCGATCGAGCTGCGCCAGTACCGCAGCGCCGACCAGATGGCGCCGCCCACCAGCCAGAACACCGCGTACAGGTTGACCACCGGGGTGAGCAGCCGGACCCAGCTCCACTCCATCACCTCTCCCGAGAGCCGGTGGGGCTCGGCGAGGGAGGCGTCGACGGGGACGATGAGGACGAGGACGGTGGCGACGGCGAGGTAGGCGAGCAGGATCCTGGTCAGCCGGTCGGCGGTCTTCTCCGGGAGCAGCAGGTACACCACCCCCTGGGCGAGGAACACGCCCCCCATCAACGCCCCGGTGATGTACCACATCCGGAAAACGGGCTCGCTCCACTCGAACAGCGTGGTGATGCTCTCGGCCAGCGTTCCCAGCCCGTACATGACCACCCCGACCGTCCACCACAGCAGGTACTTGCGGTCGGGCTTGGCTCGCCAGTGGCGGAACAACACCACGGCGAACACGGCGGCGAGCGCGGTGGTCACCAGGGGCAGGTAGTGAACGAGGTCGCGCTCCATCGAGGCCGCATCCTGGCCGCCGGCAGCCCCGACAGGAAGTCGGTCGACCGGTTCCTTCCCCCAGATCGCTATTTTCTGTCATTCGAGGCTGGATGGCACAGGAAGCATCGCGCACCAGGCCCAAGTCGTCGCCGTGGGGTCGCCTGATCCTTCGGGGCCTCTTCCTGCTGCTCGGCGGGGTGTCCTTGTACTACTTCTTGCCCCAGCTGCTCGACCTCTTCGAGCAGGCCCCGCAGCTCGAGGACGTGCAGTGGCGCTGGTTCTTCCTCATGGGCGCTCTGATGACGGGCGCCTTCATCTCGCTGTGGGAGCTGAACCGCATCGCCGTCCCCGGGCTGTCCTGGTTCGTGGCCTCGACCTCGCAGCTCGTCTCCAACGCCGCGATCAAGCTGACCCCGGGCGGGATCGTCGCCGGGGGCGCCTTCTACTTCCGCATGCTCGCCGTGTCCGGCGTCCCCATGAATCAGGCCGCCGCGGCGTTGGCCGCGGTCGGGGTGCTGTCCAACCTGGTGCTGTTCGCCCTCCCCGCGGTGGCGTTGGTCATCGCCGCCCTCTCCGCCCCCATCCCAGACGGCATGCTCCCGGTGGCCATCGCCGGCACCATCCTGTTCATCGTCATGTTCACGGCCAGCGTGGTGCTGGTCCGCTTCGACCGGCCCCTGCACGCCCTTGGCCGGCTGGTGGAGCGGATGGTGCGCTTGTCGGCCAAGCGGTTCAACCGGGACTGGTCGTTCACCGAGGACGGCCTGGTGCAGAGCCGCGACCTGGTGGTCGAGGCACTCGGTGAGCGCTGGCGGCGGGCCCTCGCCTTCGCCACGCTCAACTGGCTGCTCGACTACGCCACCCTGGTGGTCGCGCTGATCGCCATCGGCGCCGACCCCCGGCCGTCCCTCATCCTGCTCGCTTTCGCCGGCGCCGCCGTGCTCGGCATGATCCCCATCACCCCGGGCGGCCTCGGCTTCGTGGAGGCCGGGCTTGTCGGGATGCTCACCATCGCCGGGATCCCGGCCAGCGACGCCCTCCTCGCCACCCTGGCCTACCGGTTGTTCCAGTTCTGGCTGCCCATCCCCGCCGGCCTGGTGGCCTACATCCTGTTCCGCGGCCGGTACGGGAAGCTCTCCGAGCTGCCCGACGTGGCATAACAGCTACCAGCTACCAGCTGCCAGCATGGACAGGTGCGCCTGAGCGAGTCCGAGTGTTGGCAGCGGGTCGTGGAATCCCGGCATGGTGTCCTGGGCACCGTTCATCACACGCGAGGCGTCGACCTGGTGCCGGTCGTCTACGCCGTCGACGAGGACAACACCATCTTCATCCCGGTGGACACGGTGAAGCAGAAGGCGACGACGCAACTGCAGCGGATCCGCAACCTCGAGGCCGATCCCCGCTGCACGCTGCTCGTCGAGGAGTACGACGACGACTGGTCCCGGTTGTGGTGGGTGCGGGTCAACGGGGACGGCAGGAACGCTCTCCCCGACGAGATCAGACGCTTCGTGCCATTGCTCGCCGAGCGCTACGACGCATATCAGGAACCGGGGTCGGTGGTGGGCGGGGTCGCGGTGACGCCGTCGGCGATCACGGGCTGGTCGGCCGCCTGATTCCGTCGCGTGCACTTGGAGAGACACGGGAGGTACCGCTAAGTACCCGCGACGCTGCGCTCACCCCGGTGGCTTGTGGCCATAGGCCGGTGGACACCCTCGCTGTCACTCGACCCAGAAGTTGATCACCTCGAACTTCTGATCGCCGACCGCTTGGACGTACGTGAAGATGCCATAGCTGTACTGATTGGCAGCGAACGTATCGGACGCGAGATCTCCAACTGCGACGGTGTACGTGGTCTGGCTTCCGCTGATGAAGGTGAGGCTCGCGTCGGTTCCGTAACCGACTGTGTAGCCCGCCATGGCGGGCCCAGCCGTGACCTCGACATCCTGCTCGTACTCGATCCCGAGGCTGCCGCCCTCGCTGACCTCGGTGGACACTGCGATCTCCAAGCCACTGGTGCCGGTGCCCTCACCTACCGAGATCGGTCCGTTTTCTAGGCCACCGAACTGCTGGGTCAAGCCGTTCTTCCTCGACACGGTTGGATAACTCTCGATGTCGCCGATGACATGTTCGAAGATCCGGTCGTCGATGGCGACTGATGACTCGACAATGTTCGAGTTGAAGAACCGGCGTTCCACCTTGAGGATGATCGGCTCGCGAGGCAGCGACACGACGATGGTGCCCCCAACGAGCGTCGGGTCGGGATGAGAGACGATCTGGTAGGTATACCGGTCGTACGGAATCGTGGTGAACACCACGCCATCCTCGAGCGGACCGGTAGTGAAGGTGCGCGACTTCTCCACCGTGTAGGCGGTCCCGGCGGATTGTGAAGCCGTCACTGTGATGCTCTGCTTCAGCGAGGTCGACACACCTCCAAAGATCGGGATCTTCGCTTCGGACTCGACACCGACGTGAGTACCGGCCTTTACGGTGACCGTCAACTCGGCATCGACGGTCGTGCTCTCGCCTTGGCCGAACGATGTCGCGCACGCCGTCAGGTTCTGTCCGATGCCCTCGCCGCATGGCGCCGCTGCCATCGCGGCGATTACCACCGGTTCGGTGAACGCCAACGCGTACTCACCATCGGAGTACTTGAGCAGCGGGCTGTCGGCGTCGACGTTGACTGCCAAGAGCTCGGGTTCGGTTCTGCGCTGAACGTTCGAGAAGCTGTCGACCTCGATACTCGTCAGCTCGGCGAAGTCGACCGAGGCGACGGGCGAAAGGCCCCAGACGCCGACGTCGTCCTGCCATTGCACGTAGACGATGAGGTTCTCGCGGCCATCACCGGTGATGTCAGCCGTCGACATGGCGGTCGTCGCCGAGCTGATCCGGGCGCCGGCGTCGCTGTCGCGGTCGACGAACACTTCCTGCGGCAGCTCGTGGATGAGCGTCAGATCACCAGTCTCGATCAGGCTTCCGTAGATCCTCCCATTCGCGTGGAGTTCGTCGACCCCGTCACCGTCGAGGTCGAGGGCACCGACATGGAGGAAGCGAAGCCGCCACGGGTTGAACGCCGGACAGTTCGAGAAGAACGCGTTGAAGGAGTCAGAGTCCATCTCGGACATATCGTTTACGGCGTCATCGCGCACTGTGATGAATGCGTCATAGGGAGCACAGCTGGTGTTGAACTCCGCCAGACCGCCCAGGACGACCTCGGCCAAGCCGTCTCCGTCTACGTCGCCGAAGTCGATATCGGCTACGACAGCCACGAACACGGCTCCGTCCCGTCCCTGGACGGGACCACGTTCCAGCTCGGCGAAGCCGGTATTGCCGTCGTCGTAGACGTAGAAGGTGGACGCTCCCTGGGGGTTGAGGCCGTCAGGAACTGCGAACTCATTGACAACGACTCCGAGTTCGTACGGATTGTCGTAATCGAGATTCTCGCTCACCAGCTCAACCGTGACGATGGCGCCTTCGGGGAAGCTGGTCTCGTAGACCGCGAGGGCGGCGGTCTCGAAGCGGTAGTCGCCGGCGTCTTCGGCAACAAGCCGTAGCTCTGCACCATCGGCTACACCGACGGAGACGGCGATCTGCGCGCTTCCGTCACCGTTGAAATCGCCGGTAACAACCGCGACGTCCGTGATCGAGTCACCTTCACCGAGGACGTCCTCGACCTCGCTGAACCCGTTCTCCGCATCGTCGATGATCCGAATCTTGAGGATGCGATCGGCGGCCGAGGTGTCGACGTACACGACTACGACTTCCTCCAAACCATCTCCGTCGATGTCACCGGCGGCGAGGGAACGCAGCCGTCGAGTGTCATCACTCTGGGCGTTTCCGGCATCGGGATTCGACATCCAGGCCGGATCGGAATCGTCGACGGTGTGCAAGATGCTGGTCGAGCCGGGATCGATGACGCCCTCGGCGTCTATCTGTACGCCGAGCTGCTCGGCGAGTGCAACGTTCGTGCCGGTCCCCGAGATCTGCAGCCCGACCACGAGCAGTTCGTCGGTCTTGTTCTGACCGCTCTCGTTGCTTCCCTCGGCCGGATCACCGTAAGCGGGAGATGACCCGAGAGGGCTGTAGTTCTCTGGTAGGGCCTCCTGGTCGGCGGCAACGCGATCGGTCGGCGTCGTGTCGACGCCGAGAACCCGCAACGACGATTCCAGATCCGCCAAACCCTCGGTTGTGCCGGATGTCACGGTTGAGGTGGCAGACGAGGGACTCGTCGCGTCCGCGGGCGTCGATGACGCACCGCTCGGCTCTCCATCTCCACTGGTGCACGCCGCGACGGTGATGACGATCATGCTGAGCATCGCAGCGGCGATCGCGAAACGTCCGATCGCCGCCCGACGATTAGTGGATTCAGCCATGCGTTCGACTCCGGCAGCCGCACCTCGCTCCAGCGATGCCGTGGGGCCGCCCTGGCAAATGTACACGCGCAGCGCACGCGGTAGCGATGTCCTTCCTCGCAACGGGGAGAAAGGGAACGCCGTTGCCCGACGGGGTGCGGCGTTTCGCGCCGTTGCTACTGGGCGCTATGGGGGGTATCGCAGGGCGGGCTCGGTTGCGGGCAGGATCGCGGTGATGGCGTCGGCGACCGCCGGCTGGTCGGCCGCCTGATTCCATCGCGTGTACTTAGAGAGACACGGGAGGTGCCTCTGAGTACACGCGACTGAGCCGTCACCCCGCCCGCGGCTCGGCGCACGCTTCGACGGTGACCTGCGCCGGGGCGATTCCGATGGAGCCCAGGATGCGCGGTTCGTACACGGTCGTAACGGTGACGCAGATCACGGTGTCGCTTGCGGTGGCCACCGCCGATCGATCGGGGCGCGGGCGCGCACCCAGCGCCGCGGTCACCCCGGTGGATTCTGCTCCATCGACATCGAGCAACAGCTCGCCTCCGGGTGTCCCTCGTATCACCGCGGCGCCTGCCTCGGCACCCACGTCGGCGGCGTAGGCGGTTTCCCGGTAAGTGGCGGCCAGGAGCGCCACATCGAGGGCAAGGCCCGTGACCACGAGGCCGACGAAGATCAACGCCGCCATGAAGGGCAGCATCGAGCCCTGCTCGCCCATGGATCGACTCACCTGCGACTCCTGAACTCGGCGATGGGCACGTCGGCCCGACCCACCACCGTCCGCGTCACCGGCGACCCTTCGGGCCCGATGAGGGGAACGTCGATCTCGACGATCACGGTGATGCCGGTTGCGTCCCCTTCGGTGATGATCCGGGCCTCAGGGGCGAGCTGGGCGGCGATCTCGGCGGCGTCGCCGGCATCGCCGTTGCGGGCCGCCCACGTCGCCGCATAGCGAGCGGTCTCCTCGGCGGCGGTGGCGGCGGATGACAGCCGGCCGATGGTGACGAGTGACTGGCCGACGAGAAGGACAACAGCGAAGCCGATGGCGAGCGTCCCGATCAGAGCGGCACCCCGTTCTCGCATCACGGTGGCACCACCTGCGGAACTCGAGCTTCGACGTGGATGACGACGGGGATGAGATCCGGCCCGGGAGGTGCCCAGTCGATCTCGGCGGCGACATTGATGGTGGCGTCCTCGGCAAGGATGGTTGCAGAGACGGCGGAAGCGCCGGGCACGATCGCTTCGAGCTCGGCTGTGAGCCGGTCGTGGATCTCGGTGAGGTTGGCGGTGTCGCGGGCGGCCCGCCGGGCCGCGGCGTCGACCGCCGATTGAGACACCTCGCGGGCGACGAGGACGAAGGCGAGCTGCACCACAACGACCAGGAGCAGGAACACCACCGCCATCGCGGCAAGCGATTCGATGATGATGACGCCGCGTTCGTCTCGGCCCTTGGTGGCTATGAGAAGAACCCGGTCATCTGCGCAACGATGGCCGACCACACGTCGGCGGCGGCACTGCGAACCTGGGGGATGAGCATGGCTACCACCAGCACGGCGATCGTGGCCAAGCCGAGCCATTCCACGGTGGCGGCTCCTCGTTCGTCGTTCCGCACCTTCACCTCCTTTCCCTATGGGCTCCCGGCCAGGCTGCGCAACCCGGCGAGGGTGGGATAGAGCA
>CAYQZO010000011.1:0-14926 GCA_964421925.1 uncultured Acidimicrobiaceae bacterium | reverse complement strand
CTCGAGCGACACCGGGTCCGAGGCGCCGGCGCCGCGCCGGTCGAAGCGAATGGTGCGGGTGAACGAGGCGATGCGCCGGTAGTACAGATCGCCCCTGGGGTCCTCGGCGGTGATGTCGAAGGAGACGAAGCTGCCCGACGTGCTCACCAGGTCGACGGGGCCGCTTCCGGCTATCTGATAGGCGATGCGGGCCGTCCCGAGGTCGGCGAATCCGGTGGTGACCTCCATCCGGCCAGCGTAGACGGGCCCTTGGGGCCCGGCGGTCGTAGGATCACTCGCTATGACGAACCCCGAATCGATCGTCGTCGACCCACTCCCCGGGTACCCAACCGAGATGGGGTATTCGCTGTGGACAATGCAGGAGACCCGCCGTCGCACCCTCAATTACGTGGACGGGATCAGCCAGGAGGCGCTCGACCTCCATCCCGCAGGCCACCGGCACAGCGTGGCCACGCTGCTCTATCACATCGCCGTGTTCGAGGTGGACTGGTTGTACGTCGACATGCTCGGGGGCGGTTACGACGAGGAGCGCCAGATCCCCGCATGCCCGCCCGAGGTCGCCGACCGGCTGCCCTATCCGATGCTGCTACCCGGCCACGTCTACACCCCGGTCTCGGGGGAGCCGCTCCAGGTGCACCTGGAGCGTCTTGCCTTCATCCGGGGGGTATTCCTCGATGAGATGAAGTGGATGTCCCTCGAGGATTTCCGTACCCCGCGGCCGAGCGACGACGATCTCATCACCCCGGAGTGGATCGTCGAGCACCTCGCCCAGCACGAGGCGGAGCACCGGGGCCAGATCTGGGAGGCGCGGATCGCCGCCGAAGATGAGCTCGGCGAGTCCTAGGCGGGCTGAGCCAGGAAGTCGCCCAGGGTGGCGTTGAACCGTTCGGGCTGCTCCAGGTTGAGCATGTGGGCGGCACCGGTGAAGACCTCGATGCGGCCATCCGGCACCGACTCCGCCAGGTGTCGACACGACGCCACCGTGCCCGCCTCGTCGAGGTCTCCAACCATGACGAGGACGGGTACCGCGACGTCGGCGAGGCGGCCGGCGGCGGGCGGATCGAGCGGCTGTGGCTTCCCCTCGACCTTCTCCGCCCGGTAGTTGGAGCCGATCCAGCCCTCGACCAGGCGCCGGATGGCAGGGTCGACCCGGTCGTGGGGTTGACCGGGGCCGTCCACCCAGTAGGCGGTCTCGAAGTCGGTGAGCCAGTCCCAGTCCTTGGCTTCCCAGCGTTGCTCGGCTTCCTCGAACAGCGGGCCGCTGGACTCGTCCTCCACCTCGGGCCAGTACCCGCCGACACCACCGGCCGCAACGACGAGGGCATCGACCCGGTCGGGAAACTCGATGGCGAAGTCGAGGGCGATGATGCCGCCCCGTGATGCACCGACGACCACCGCCGAGTCGACACCGACGTGGTCGAGGACCGCGGCGACGTCCGCCCGGTTGGAGAACTCGACGTCGTCGGTCTCGGTCTCACCGAACCCCCGGGTGTCGTACCGGATCACCCGGTGGCGGGGGGCGAGGGCGGCGACCTGATCGTCCCACATGCGCAGGTTGGCCACCCCGGCGTGGATCATCAGCACCGGAGGCCCGTCCCCATCGACCTCGAAGTAGATCCTGGCACCGTCGGTCTCGACGAACCCCGTCTTCATCGGGACGCTCCGGTCTCGGGGACGGTCATGAACTCGTAGATGTGGGCATCGGGGCTCGTGAAGTACACGTTGCGCCCGCCCTGGAACGGCGAGCCGATCTCGCCGTTGTCGGTGTGCTGGGGACCGCTCCCGAAGGGGATGCCCTCGGCCTGAACCCTGGCCAGGATGTCGTCGAACTCGGCTTCGCCGACGTGGAAGGCGTAGTGGTGCCAGCTGAAGTCCTCCATGGTGTAGAAGTCGAGGGTCAGGGTGTCGTTGACCCGAACCTGGACGAACTGGGCGGCCTCGCTCGTGGTCAGGTCGAAGATCCGGGCGAAGAGCGCGGCGGCCTCCTTGTTGTCGGCGGCAGGGACGATGGTGTGATCGAGATTCACGGGCACCTCCTTCCGCCCATGCTACGGAGCGTGCAATAGGATCCGCCCGTGCCCGAACGCCCCGACATCGATCGGCTGCTCGCTACCGCCGGCGCCGTGCTCTCCGAGACCTGGGGCGGCGCGGTCACCCTCTACCTCCAGGACCCGATCCGGTCCGAGTGGGGCCGTCACACGGTGCTCCTGTGCCACGTGGACGGCCCGTCCGATGCTCCGGCCATGGTGGTGGTCAAGGCCGCGGTGGAGCCGGACGGGGCCGTGTTCAACGAGTGGGCCTGCCTGGAGTGGCTCGGGGGCATCGAGGAGGTCGCCGACCGGTTGCCGGCCCTGTATGGAGGGGACGAGGAGGCCCAGCTCATCGTGCTCGGCGATGTCGGTGCCGGGCCAACCGTGCATCGCGTCCTGCAATCACAAGCACAGTGGGCCCTGGACGCGCTCACCGACGGCCAGGCGCTCACCGCCGCGGTGCACGCCGCCACCAGGGGCCGGGAGGCGGAGTTCGCCGCGGTGCGGAGCCGCTTGCCCGAGGGCGCGGCGCCCCCGCGGCTGGTCACCGATGCCGCCGAGCTCGCGGCATGGAGCCCGCTCTCCGACGCGGTCCTCGAAGAGCTCGTCTGGGTGCGGGAGAAGATGGACGTTCCCGAATCGTTCCGGGCCCTCACCTTCCACGACCAGTGCCAGGTGAACCGGATCGTCACCACCACCGGAGTGCGCGCCGTCGACCTGGAGATGGCCGGGTTCCGCAATGCCATGATCGACGGCTCCTTCGGAGCCATCGGCCATCTGCGCTGCATGGCGCGACGGCTGCGTGACGACGACGCCATCGCCCTGCCCCAGCGGGTGCGGCAGGCGGCGACCAGGGCCTACCGGTCGGGGGTGGTGGCCGGCTACCCGGAGTATGAGGACGACGACCGCTTCGACGACGATCTGACCGCGGCCGCCGCGGTGTGGCTCGGCTTCATCCTCACCCGCAGCGGGCCCATGGGCGACGAGTCGGTCAGCTTCTTCAAGGTCACCGCCGCCCAGCGGGCCGTGGCCGCGCTGGAGGCGTTCATCGAGCTGGCTGACGCCACCAACCGGCTCCCCGGTCTCGCCGCCTGGGCCGGCGGCCTCCACGAACGGTTGCTGACGGAGTGGCCCGACCTTCCGCCGCTTCCGGTCGCCGCCGCCTTCCGGGAGGGATAGGTGCCCATCCCCAAGAGAGTTGCCCGCTTCAACCGGAAGGCAACCAACCGCATCACGATCCCCTTTGCCCGCCGCCTCGGTGGGTTCGGCGTCGTTCGCCACGTGGGTCGGCGCAGCGGGCGCACCTACGAGACGCCGATCAACTGCTGGCGGAGGGGCGGCGTGGTGACCGTCGCCCTCACCTACGGCCGGGACGTCGACTGGTTGAAGAACCTGGAAGCAGCGGGAGGCGGGTCGATCGTGATCCAGGGCGAGACCGTCCCGATCGGGCCTCCCCGGATGCTCGACGAGGAGACGGGGCGCGAGCGCATGCCCGCCTTCGTCCGGCCGGTCCTGACCGCGCTCGGCGTCCATGAGTTCGTCGAGTTCCCCGCAGAAACCGGTGGCGGTCGCGGCGGCTCCCGCTAGCGTTGCGCAGAGACAACGCGCTCATCAAGAGCGGCGGAGGGACAGGCCCTGTGAAGCCGCGGCAACCAGCCCTCGTGCATGGTGCAACTGCCTGATCGATGAGAGCCGGAGCGGATCTCCGCTCGGGGCGCTCAGGAGCGCGTCGGGAGACAAGGAGGTCCGCAATGGAGACCGATCGTTCCGTACACCTGGTGGGGACCATCCCTGCCGCCAACACCGCCGAGGCCCTTCGCCTCGTCCTCGACAACGTCGGGGACCGGGTGGCCGACCGCCTCCCCGACGGGGAGACCGGGGACCGCTGGAACTGGATCGGCAGGCTCATCGAGCGCCTGTACGAGCACCCCGATCTGGAGCTGACCAGGGATGGTGACTGGTCGGACTACGAGTTCACCCCGGCGTTCAAGGTCAGGTCCGGGCATCGTTTCCGGACGGTGGACCTGGACTACCACGCCGCCTTCACCGAGTCCTGGCCCGAGTTCCAGCAGGTCCGCACCGAGCTGGGCCGGCCCGAGCTCGCCATGCAGGTCGGAATCCCCGGACCCATCGACATCTCCTTCGCCTCCTTCGGCTTCAACCCGGTCAGGGGCCTTCGCCACGCCCGGCCCTTCGAGGATGCGACCGTCGCCGAGATCGAGCGGATCCACGCCGACGCCGGCGACGAGATCGTCTACCAGATCGAGATCCCCATCGAGCTCGAGATCGCCATCCGCATCCCGGGACCGGTGCGGGGTCCGGGGACGCGCTGGCTGGCCCGCCGCATCCTGCGGGTCGTGGAGCGGGCGCCGGTCGGGACCCGGTGGGGGTTCCACATCTGTGTCGGAGACATGAACAACGAGGCGTTCAGCCGCCTCGACGACGTCGGTCCCTCGGTGCGGCTGGCCAACGCCCTCGTCGACCAGTTTCCCGCCGGGCGCCGGCTCGAGTTCGTCCACATGCCCTTCGCCCATGGGTCGATTCCGCCCACCGCCGAGGAGGCGTTTTACGAGCCGCTCGTCGACCTGCGGGTGCCCGGGGACGTGCGCCTCATCGCCGGTTTCGTGCATGAGCGCCAGGACCTGGTGACCCAGAAGCAGGTCCGCGACCTGATCGAGGAGCGTACCGACCGCCTGGTCGACGTCGCCGCCGCCTGCGGGCTGGGCCGGCGGACGGTGGAGGCGGCTGCAGCCAACCTGGCGCAGAGCCGGGCGCTCACCGGTTAGCGTCGCCGAAACCTCCCCCGGCGGGGGAGGGTCTCATGTGGGAACAAGGGAGGCATCTGTATGGAATGGATCGGCTTTCTCATCGCCGGTGCCATCGTCGGCTACGTGGCACGGTTCCTCGTGCCGGGGCCGGACCCCATGCCGTGGTGGGGGACGATCCTGCTCGGCGCCGCCGCCGGGATCATCGGCGGCTGGCTGGGCACTCTTACCCCATGGGACGACAACGGGTTTCCGTGGATCGCGGCCATCATCGCCGGCGTCGCGTTGGTATTGGTGGTGCGATTCGTGCGCAACAGGAGCGCCTAAGCGAACCCATCGGCTTGGGCCGCCAGGGCGGTGTCCTTGGCGGTGAGCGCTCCCTCCGAGTGGGTGGTGAGCGCGAGGGTGACCTTGTTCCACCGGATGTCGATGTCGGGGTGGTGGTCGGCGACCTCGGCGGCCATGGCGATCTTGACGACGAACCCCATCGCCTCGGCGAAGTCGGCGAAAGCGAAGGTGCGCGAGATGGTCTCCCCATCGAGCTGCCAACCGGCGTGATCGGAGAGGAAGCGGGCCTTGTCGTCGTCGCTGAGGTGATCCACCGGGTTGAGCCTACGCCGTAGGATCGACCCGATGGACGAAGCATTCCAGCCCCTCTCCGATCAGCTCGCCCAGTTGGGTGACCTCTCCATCCCATGGTGGGTCGCCGGAGGGTGGGCCATCGACCTGTTCGTGGAGCGGGTCACCCGGGACCACCAGGACGTCGACCTCGCCATCGCCCGCTCCGAGCAGCGAGCCGCCTTCGACCATTTCGCCACCGACCGGACCTGGTCGAAGATCGTCCCCCACCCCGAAGGCCTGAGCGGCCAGGGGACGATCGAGCCGTGGGAGGGCGAGTACGTCGAACTCCCCGTTCACCAGATCCTCGCCGACGATGCGGACGGACGCCGGATCGAGTTCCTCCTCAACGAGATCGATGATCGGGAATGGCGGTCGCGGCGCCACCCCGATGTGGCCATGCCTCTGGCGGGCATGGGGTTGTCCACACCGGACGGCGTGCCGTACCTCGCTCCCGAGATCGTCCTCCTGTACAAGGCGAAGCACATGCGGGAGTGGGATCAGGCCGACTTCGACACCGCCCTCCCTGCCCTGGGCCTGGGCCGCCGTCACTGGCTCTACCACGCCCTGGAGACGACCCACCCGGGACATCCGTGGCTGGACCAGCTCGGGATCAGCGAGTAGGAAGTCACGAACCCAGGGTTCACAGCGTCATATAGCAGTCTGGGAACCCTGGGTTCGCAGAATCGCCTTACCCGACGACGATGTTGACCAGGCCGGGGAGGCGGGCGATGACCTTCTTCACCTCGCCCTGCTCCAGGTAGGGCTGCACCCGCTCGGCGGCGAGCGCCGCCGCGGTGGCGTCGTCCTCGGAGATGTCGGGAGCGACAGAGAGGCGGTCCCGCACCTTGCCGTTCACTTGCACGACGAGGGTCACGGCCTCGTCGGCGGCGATGTCCGGGTCGGCCTCGGGCAGCGCCTGGAGGTGGATGCTCTCCGTGTTGCCCCGCAGGTGCCACAGCTCCTCGGTGATGTGGGGGGCGATCGGGGCCAGCAACAGGAGCAGGGTGGTGACGGCTTCCTCCCAGGTCTGCGCAGGCACGTTTCGCTCGGTGCGGGCCGTCTGCAGGGTGTTGCGCAGCTCCATCAGCTTGGCGACGGCGGTGTTCCACTTGAAGGCGAGCATGTCGTGGTCGACCTTGGCGATGGTCTGGTGGACCTGCCGACGCAGCGCCGCCGAGGCCTCCGCGGACACCTCGCCGGCCTCGTAGTCGGTGGTGCCGAGCTTCCACACGTCGTCGATGAAGCGCCGGGAGCCGGCGATCCCGTGGGGATCCCAGGGTCCGCCCTTCTCCCAGTCGAAGGCGAACATGAGGTGGGTGCGCACCGTGTCGGCGCCGTACTGCTCCACCAGGTCGTCGGGGTTGACCACGTTGCCCCGCGACTTGGACATGCGCTGGCCGTCCTCGGCGAGGATCTGGCCCTGATTGCGCAGCACCAGCATGGGCTCGTCGAACAGGCCCTCCGGGTCTCGGCCCCGGGCCTTCATGGCAGCGGCGGTGTCGTCGAACAGGCCGATGTCCCGCATCGCCTTGGTCCAGAACCGGGTGTACAGCAGGTGCATCACCGCGTGCTCGGCCCCACCGTTGTAGAAGTCGACGGGCAGCCAGTAGGCCGCCTCCTCCGGGTCGAACGGCCCCTCGGTGTAGTCCGGGGACAGGTAGCGGAACTGGTACCACGAGGAGCAGGCGAAGGTGTCCTGGGTGTCGGTTTCGCGCCGCGCCGGCTCACCCTCCGAGTCCGTGGTGTTGAGGAACGGCTCGTAGGTGGTGAGCGGGCTGGCCGCGCCCTCCCGGGGCAGGCCTTCGGGCAGGATCACCGGCAGGTCCTCCACCGGCTCCACCGTTCCGTCCGAGCGATACACCATGGGGATGGGCGCGCCCCAGTAGCGCTGCCGGGAGAACAGCCAGTCCCGCACCCGGTAGTTGACCGACTCGGTGCCGAGGCCGTTCTCTTCGAGCCAGTCGATGGTGGCGGCGATCGAGGGATTGGCCCGGCCCTTGGCATCGGTGGTCTCGATCCCATCGATGGGGCCGCTGTTCACCATGACCCCGGGCCCGACGTAGGACTCGGTCATGGTGTCACCGTCGAGTGGCGCGGCGCCCGCCGGCTGGATCACCGGGGCCACCGACAGCCCCATGGCCCTGGCGAACTCGAAGTCGCGCTCGTCGTGGGCGGGCACGGCCATGATCGCCCCGGATCCGTAGGAGAGCAGCACGTAGTCGGCGATCCACACCGGGATCCGCTCCCCGTTCACCGGGTTGATGGCGTAGCCGCCGGTGAACACCCCGGACTTCTCCCGCGCCGTCTCCAGGCGCTCCAGCTCGGAGCGGCGGGCGGTGGCGGCCCGGTAGGCGTCGACCGCCTCCCGCTGCTCGTCGCTCGTCAGCGTCTCCACCAGGTCGTGCTCGGGCGCCAGCACCATGAAGGTCGCTCCCCACAGGGTGTCGGGGCGGGTGGTGAACACCGGGATCTCGTCGCCGGCCTCCGTGGTGAAGACGACCTCGGCGCCCTCGGACCGGCCGATCCAGTTGGTCTGCATGGTGACGATGGGCTCGGGCCAGTCGATGCCCTCGAAGTCGAGCAGCTCCTCGGCGTAGTCGGTGAGCCGGAAGAACCACTGGGCCATCTTGCGCTGCACCACCGGCGTGCCGGTACGCTCGTCCTTGCCGTCGATGACCTGCTCGTTGGCCAGCACCGTGTTCAACGCCGGGGCCCAGTTGACGATGGCCTCGCCGCGGTAGGCGAGACCGGCCTCGTAGAAGCGGTTGAAGAACCACTGGGTCCACTCGTAGTAGGACGGGTCGCAGGAGATCGCCTCTCGCTCCCAGTCGAACATGGTCCCCATGGTGCGCAACTGGGACCGCATCCGGTCGATGTTGGCCCAGGTCCACTCGGCGGGGTCGGCGCCCTCCTTGATGGCGGCGTTCTCGGCGGGGAGGCCGAAGGCGTCGAAGCCGATGGGGAACAGGACGTTGTAGCCCTTCATCCGCATGAAACGGGCCCTGGCGTCGGCGGGAGACATGGCGTACCAGTGGCCGATGTGCAAGTCGCCCGAGGTATAGGGGAGCATGGTGAGGGCGTAGTACTTGGGCCGATCCCAGTCCACCTCGGATCGGTACAGGCCGTCGCGCTCCCACTGGCCCTGCCAGCGGCGCTCGATCTCCTTGTGGTCGTATGGCTCAGCCATGCCTGCTCCGGTGAAGCCAGGCATGGTAGAGGCCGACCCGGATTGTCCGCCTGCTCATCTACCGTGCAGCCCATGGAAGAGAGCCTGGAGCGCCAGGACGGGTACCTGCAGGCCGTGGAGTGGAGCTTTCCCAACATCATCGCGGTGATGGCGGGCTTCCTCGGCGGCGGGTTCGTCGGGAGCGTTGTTGCGATCGGCCTCGGTTGGATCACGGTCTACGCGGACGGGTCCGTCGACACCACACCGGCCGGGCTCTTCCTCCTCTTCGCCTTCCAGGCGCTGGGAGGGATTGGCGTTCTCTGGTACCTGTCGGCGCGGCATGGGACGGGCAGCTTCGCAACGGATTTCGGGTTCCGGCTGCGTCCTCAGGACTGGTGGGGAATCCCTGCAGGAGCAGCGCTCCAGATCGCCGCCGCCCTCGTCGTCTTCCCCCTCATCGATCTGCTCTTCCCCGACGGGCCTCCGGAGCAGTCGACGGTGGGTATCACCGAGTCGGCCCAGGACGGCGTCGAGATCCTGCTCATCCTGTTGACCCTCGTGGTGCTCGCGCCGATCGTCGAGGAGCTCATCTTCCGCGGCATCCTCCTCTCCCGGCTGGTGCGCTCCATGTCGGCCATGTGGGCGGTCGTGGCCATGGCGGCCGTGTTCGCGCTGACCCACTACCTCGGTGATCCAACCGCGGTGGCCGCCTTGCCCGGGTTGTTCCTCATCGCCCTCGTGCTCGGCTATGCCGCCATCCGCACCGGAGATCTTTCGCTGCCCATCTTCCTGCACGCCGGGGTCAACTTGACCGCCGCTCTGCTGCTCATCTACGAGCAGGACATCATCAACTGGCTCGACGAGCAGGGCGTCGAATCGGCGCTGGCCGTGATCAGGGCGCTGACCTAGACGGCCCTTGACGGCACCGGGTTAAACCGTAGGGTTTCCGCCGGCATGGAACCGACGTTTCGATCGTTCAACGCAGGCGACTGGGAGGAGATGACCCGGCTGCTCAACGCCGACTTCGCCGAAGGCGGGCACGAGCGGTTCACCACGGTCGACAATTTCCGTCGGGGCTACGAGGAATCGGACGACCTCGTGCCGGAACGGGATATCAGAGTCGCCGAGGGCCGGGACGGGCTCATCGGCTACGTGGCCGGTTTCACCTGGAGGGAACTCGCCGGGGATCAAGTGCTCTTCCATGTCGGGCGTGTCGATCCGGCCTGGAAGCGACAGGGGATCGGCACCGAGCTCCTCGGCTGGGTGCAGGCCCTGCTCGCGGAGCGGATCACGAGCACGCCAAGCGTGCTGCGCACCAACTCGGTGTCACCGTCCACCACCGAGTTCATGGTCAAGAACGGGTACGAGGTCACCCAGCACGAGGGGTTCATGGTCCGGCCCAACCTCGACGACATCGAGGAGTTCCCCGTTCCAGAAGGGCTCGAAGTCCGTCCTGTGCACGACAGCGACCTGCGGGCGATCTACGAGGCGGAGATCCTGCACTTCGAGGATCACTGGGGCCAGAGCGAGGAGGAAGAGGGCTGGTGGGATCGGTTCCGGAACGATCCCTACCGCGACCTGTCGTTGTGGCAGGTCGCCTTCGACGGGAACGACATCGTCGGCGTCGTCCGTCCGTTCATCAACCCCGAGGAGAACGACGTGCTCGGTCGCAAGCGTGGCTACACCGAGGACATCTCCACCCGGCGGGACTGGAGAGGCAAGGGGGTGGCCTCGGCGCTGATCAGCCGGGCACTCGTGGCGCAGCGAGACCGCGGCATGGAGGAGAGCGCTCTCAGCGTGCACGTGGAGAACCCCCACGGCGCCTACCGCCTCTACGAGCGCCACGGATTCCAGCTGAGCAGCCGCTTCGACACCCTGGACAGGCGGCTGTAACAGGGGTCTTCCCCGCGTCCGTTCAACCTGGTAGGTGTACGCCCGTGGCGCGCCGGAGACGGGAGCGCCCATGCCTCAGATCAGCGGCCGGCTCACCATGGTGGCAGCAGCCGGCGCGCTCGGTCTGGCGGTGGCAGGCGGGCTCTACTTCGGTGGGGGTGCGACGAGCCCCGTTCCTCCGGAACCGACGACGGTGCCCGCGGCGACCTCGATCGTGGTGCACATCTCGGGTGCGGTTCGCGATCCCGGCCTGGTCAGCCTCGACCTTCCTGCCCGCGTCGCGGATGCCGTGGTTGCAGCCGGTGGGGCAACCATGATGGCCGACCTCGCCTCGATCAACCTGGCGGCACCGGTCCGCGACGGCGACCACATCGTCGTCCCCGTCGCCGGGGTTGCGGCCGCGGATGACGATGGCCTCATCGATCTCAACCGGGCGAGTGCCGACGAGCTCGCCACCCTGCACGGCATCGGGCCGGTGCTCGCCGAGCGCATCGTTGCCTTCCGCGACCAGCACGGAGGGTTCGACTCGATCGAGGACCTGCTCGACGTGCCCGGGATCGGCGAGGCCAAGCTCGCGCTGCTCCGTCCCGGCGTCTCCACCCCCTGAGTGCGCCCGCCCGGGCCCGGGGGGCGGCTTGCGATGGCGGCCGGTGCCGCGGTGTGGCTGGGTGCCGTCTCCGGATTTCACCTCGGCGTCGCCGTCGTGGGCGCAGCCGGCCTGGCGGCCGCGGCCGCGATCTCCCTGCGACGAGACCGTGTCGCCCTGCTGGCCGCACTGCTCGCGGCGGGCGCCTGGTCCGGCCTGACCGCCGACGCGAGACAGCAGGCCACGTGGTCCGCATCGCTCGAGACGGGGCCGACGATCGTCACCGGCATCGTGGCCGAAGATGGGTCGCCGGGACGACCGGGCGTTCTCGATTCCGATCAGCACCCGCCGCTCGCCATAGAGCTCAAAGGCGACGAGACCGTCGTCGCCGGGGAACGGGTCACCATCGAGGGAGTCATCCGACGCGCCCCCGGCCGGGTTCGCGGTGATCCGGTCGCGGGGCGGCTCGAGGTGCGCCGCATCGAGCGGCTGCAGGCACCCGGGCCGCTGCTCGCCGTGGGCAACCTGGTGCGCTCCCGCGTGCGTTCATCGCTTCCCGGCACGACGCCGGAGCAGGCGCTCGTCACCGGATTCCTCATCGGCGACACCTCCGGTCTCAGCGAACGTGATCTCGACGCGCTGCGCCGCTCCGGCCTCACTCACTTCGTGGCGGTTTCGGGAAGCAACGTCGCCCTCTTCCTCGCCGGATGGTGGGTGCTCACCGCCCCTTTCGGGTTCGGTCCGCGGCGGCGCTTCGTCCTCGGCCTGATCGGCCTCGCCGTGTTCGTGGTGGCGACCAGATGGGAGGCTTCGGTGCTGCGCGCCGCCGCCATGGCCGGCCTGATGCTGGGTGGTGCCGCCGCCGGCGTGGCCGTCGACGGGTGGATGGCGCTCGGTGCCGCCATCACCGGGCTGCTGCTCCTGTCCGGCGACCTGGCGCTCAACATCGGGTTTCAGCTCTCGGTCGCGGCGGCGGCAGGGATCCTGCTCGGTGCGGGCGTTGCCATGGACCGTCGTCCCCGTTGGGCCTGGTCGATCCTCGCCGCAGCGGTGTCCGCACAGCTTGCCGTGCTGCCGATCCTGCTCTGGCACTTCGGTACGGTCCCACTGCTCTCGCCGCTGGCCAACCTACTCGCCGCCCCGCTGGTGAGCGCCGCAACCCTCACCGGCGCCATCGCCGCTGCTACCGGTTGGGCGGCTGCGGTGAACCTGGCTTCGCAGCTGGCCGGGGCCGTGCTCGCCATCGCGCGCCTCGCCGCAGACTGGCCGCAGCTTGGGGTCGGTGCGGTGCTCGTCTTCTCCGGCACCGGCGTGGTCGCGATGCACCGTGGCCTTCGCCCGGTGGTGGCGGTCGTTGCCTCGGCGGTGCTCGCGGTCGGAACGGTGGCTGCCGTCGTGCCCCGCAATGCCACGGAAGCCGTGTTCCTCGACGTCGGACAGGGCGACGCGGTGCTGCTGCGGTCCCAGGGTCTGGTTGCCCTCGTCGACGGGGGCCGGGATCCCTTGCTGCTTGCCGACAAGCTGCGCAGCCATCGGGTTGGGCGGATCGACCTGCTCGTCGTCACCCACGGCGACATCGATCACGTCGGCGGCCTGGATGGGATCCTCGCCGACCACGGGGTGGGGCGGCTGTGGGTTCCGGCATACGGGGATGCGGGCGAAGTGATGACCCGGCTGGTCGACGAGGCCGAAGCGGCCGGCGTCGTCGTGGAGCACATCGAGGCCCGCTCGCCTCCTCGCCGGCTCGGCGCCATCACCATCGAACCACTCGGTCCGAGCCGCCGCTATCTGTCCGACAACGACGGCTCCATCGTCCTCTGGGTGTCGGCGACGCGTTCACTCCTGCTCGCCGGCGACATCGAGGGGGTCGCGCAGGGTGAGCTGCCACAGCTCCGACCGGACGTCCTGCTCGTGCCTCACCACGGTGCCGGCACCACCGACCGACGATGGCTGACCGACATCGTCGGCGAGGTCGCCGTCATCAGCGTCGGCCAGAACCGCTATGGACACCCCGCGCCGGAAACGCTCGCCGTGCTCGAGGCGGCCGGAGTCGAGCCGCTCATCACCCAGGACCGCGGTGATGTGACCATTGGGCTCGAGTGACTGCGATCATCCCAACTTCCGTCTCGTCACGCCGCCGGTGACCTAAGGTCAAGCGGCCATGGCCTTCCACCTGATCAGCGGACCCCGCGACTCCGGACCCGGGGAGCGGGCCCTCATGTTCGAGCGGGCAGGTGAGATCTTCGCCGCCGCCGGGAGCGACACCCCGGAGCGCATCGACATCGCAGCCAAGGACGCCGGCGAGTCGAGTGATGCCGGCCTGCGCGAGTCGGTACAGCGGATCGTCCCCGCCTTGCAGAGCGGGTCGTTGTTCGGCGGTTCCGCCGGGCTGCTCGTCGTCGACACTCAGAACCTGCTCAAGGCCGAGGCCGATGTCCTCGCCGAGCTGATCGGCGTCGCCGACCCCGATTCGGTCACCGCCGTGTTCCTCTCGGCCGGCGGTGCGCCCCCGCCCGTGGCGAAGGCCCTCAAGGCCCGGGGCGAGGTGGTGTCGATCAAGAAGATGCGAGAGCGCGACGCCGCCCGCTGGCTCGCCGCCGAGGCCAAGGCACGCAAGGTCCGCCTCGAGCCGGAAGCCGCGGGTGTGCTGGTGCGCCACTTCGGGTCGGACGTCGCCGCCCTCGGACAAGCGCTCGACCAGCTCGGCGTGGACGGGGTGCCCGTCACGGCGGAGATGGTGGAGGGCCGCTACGTCAACCGTCCCGACGAGCCGATGTGGCTGCTCGCCGATGCCATCACCGATGGGAAGGAGGGAGAGGCGCTGCGCCGCCTCGCCGACTTCCTCGAGCACGGCCACCCTCTCGTCGTCCTGTCCTTCCTCGAGGGGGAGGTGAGGAAGCGGTCGCTCGCCGCCATCGCGCCCGATGTCGACACCTATGCCGCCTGGGTGAACGCCAATCCCCAGGCCTACCCGGTGAAGAAGGTATGGCAGCAGCGGTCGCGTACCCGCTCGGACTCGCTGCGCCGATCGCTCGACGCCCTGGCCCGGGCCGATCTGCAGATCAAGACCGCGCCCGAGGAGACCCATCGGGTGACGCTGGAGCGGCTGACCGTTGCCATGTGTCGCTGGCTCGGCAAATAGCTGACAGCTGGTAGCTGGCTCAGCTCTCGTAGGGCCGCACCGCCTCGATGAGGTAGGTGAAGGTGCCGCCGGGGGCCTCGTAGGACACCTCGTCTCCGGGCTTTGCCCCGAGCAATGCCCGGCCGAGCGGGCTCTGCGGCGAGGCGAGGAGCAGGCCCGGTGCCTTGTTCTCCGAGGGAGCGACGAAGAACTCCAGGGTGTCGCCGTCTTCGTCGACGACCGTGGCCACCGTGCCGATCTCGACGGCGCCGGAGTTCTCGACCTCCTTCACCTCGGCGGTGTCGAGGATGTGGCGCAGCTTGCGGATGCGCGCCTCCATCAGGCCTTGGTCGTTCTTGGCCGCGTCGTACTCGGCGTTCTCGGAGAGGTCGCCGTGGTCGCGGGCCTCGGAGATGCGCTGCTCGATCTCTCGGCGGCCGGTGGTGGTGAGTTCCTCGTACTCGGCGCTCAACTTCTCGTGGGCGGCCGGGGTCAGCCAGGTCGTCTCGCTCATTCGCTCAGCCGATGAGTGCGCGCACCTGTCGGGCGAGCCGGGATTTGCGGCGAGCCGCGGTGTTCTTGGTGAGCACGCCCTTGGAGACGGCGACGTCGTAGCGCTGCTGGGCGAGGCGGAGCATCTCCTCGGCCCGCGCCGCGTCACCGGTCTCGGCAGCGGCGATCGCAGCGCTCGCCCGGGTGTTCAGCTCGGAACGGACCGCCTTGTTGCGCAGGTTGCCCTTCTGG
>CAYQZO010000010.1:9823-15601 GCA_964421925.1 uncultured Acidimicrobiaceae bacterium | reverse complement strand
GGGGCGACACCGCCGGAGCGGGGAACGAGTGGGAGTCGGGAAGACCGGTTTCCGCCCCGACGGGTCGCCTCCTGTACTGAGTACAACGATGGGGGCGCTTCGTTTGTTCCTGTGATCGGGGGCAAGGAGTACGGAGTACTGAGTACTGAGTACTGGGGGCCGAAGGCCCGCTCAGAACACCTCTTCGCACCACGGGGCGATGTCGGTATGGAACAAGCGGTGGAGCTGGGTGACAGCCTCACCGGACCCGTCGATATGGCCGGCGGCGGCCATCGCCACCGCGTTGCTCCCGCCCAGGTAGAGCGCGCCCAAAGCATCGATGCCCAGGCTCACGCCGGCGTCGCCCTCGACGCGCACGCACTTGCCGACGCCATCCGAGACGACAAGCTCGTAGACACCCGCCGTGGCCGGGCGGAACCGGTCGTCGATCGCCATTCGGATCGCACCGTCATGTTCGTAGCTGCGTGCCTCGAGGGCAGCGGGCACGTCCATGATCCGCACCCACAGGGCGTCGCCCCGCTTGCGGTTCAGACGACGGGGCTCGACCAGCTTCCACCACAGCGGGTCGTCCACGGGTGTGTTCCACCACCCCACCCTGGGGAAGAGGTCGATGTTGGTCAGGTAGCGACACAGCGCGCTGTGGGCGCGATCGGTGGTGGCGATGACCTCGTTCACCAGAACCTGGCCCTTGGGGACCTCCTCGCTCCAGTCCGACTTCTGCCGGTAGATGGCGTAGCCCTCGGCGGAGCCGTCGATCTCGTAGATGACGAATCGCTTCGCCGACTTGCCCCGGCGCCGGCTCGACGGGTCGTACACCACGGCGTGCTGCCACCACTTGTCGCTGCGCGACAGCATCCCGGGCCGGGCCGCTTGCAGCGCCGCATAGATGGGGGCGAACCGCGACGGGACGTCGTCCGGATCGACCGAATGCACCTTGCCCTCGACCTCCCCGTCGACGGTGACCGAGAGGGACGGCGCTTCCATGTCGTCGCGGCTGGTGGCGTGGCCGAATCCGAACCGGCCATAGATGGGGGTCTCGGACGCCCACAGCCCGGCCAGAGGCGCGTCCCGGGCGGCGACCTCGTCCAGGTGGTCCCGCATCATGGCGGTGAGCACACCGCGGCGCCGGTGGGTCGGCTGGACGGTGACCACGGTGGTACCGGGCATGGCCACCGCGGCGCCGCCCGGAACCGTGACCTCGAAGTCGAACGCGGCCAGCGTGCCCACCATGTCGTCGCCGTCGAAAGCGGCCACGGTGAGGTCGAGGGGAAGCAGCTTGGCCCACGCCGAGTCGTCGTCCGGGTCCGGGTCGTTGCCGAAGCCGCGCTCGACCAGCTCCAGGAAGCGGGGCATCTCCTCATCGGTGATGGGACGGGTGCTGATCGTCATCGTCGGCCAGACTACCGGGCACCGGTATGGTGCCCGGCCGAGGAGGCACCATGACCCGCATCGCCGTCCAGATCCACCCCCAACACGCCGACTACACCGCCATTCGGGACACCGTCCTCCGCGCCGAGGAGATGGGTGCCGACGTGGTCTACAACTGGGACCACTTCTACCCGCTGTACGGGGGCGCCCCCGACCCCAACGTGGGGAAGCACTACGAGTGCTGGACCATGCTCGGCGCCTGGGCCGAGCAGACCGAGAACATCGAGTTCGGCGCCCTCGTTACCTGCAACTCCTACCGGAACCCAAACCTGCTCGCCGACATGGCCCGCACCGTGGACAACATCTCCGAGGGCCGGCTGATCCTCGGTATCGGCTCCGGGTGGTTCGAGAAGGACTACGACGAGTTCGGCTACGAGTTCGGCACCAAGGTGAGCCGGCTCCACGACCTGGAGGCCAACCTGCCCATCATCAAGGAACGGCTCGGCAAGGGCGATCCGCCGCCACGGCGGGACATTCCCGTGCTCATCGGGGGCGGCGGGGAGAAGATCACACTGCGCCTGGTCGCCGAGCACGCCGACGCCTGGCACGCCTTCGGTGACCTCGAGCGATTCGCCCACAAGTCGAAGGTGCTCGACGAATGGTGCGAGAAAGTGGGCCGTGACCCGTCCACGGTGCTCCGCTCCATCGGGGTGCGCCCGGACTCGGTCGACCTCGGCGACGAGTACGTGAGCCTCGGCGCCGACGAGATCAGCATCGGAGTCACCGGCCCCGACCTCGACCTCACCGCGGTAGAGAAGTGGATCGCGTGGAGAGACAGCTAGAGAGCTACCAGCTGCCGGCTACCAGCTGCCAGCCCCGAAGCGCTTGATCGACTCCGACACTTCGATGCCCTCACTCAGCAGCGGATCCGGAACCGGGGCGCCGGGTGCCAGCGTCAGGGGGATCACACCGGCCCAGATGGGCAGGGCGTAGTCGGGTTCGTCGTCGCCGGGTGGCCCGCTCCGGGTCTTCACCGAGAACTCCTCGATGGGCAGTGCCGCGATGAGGGTTCCCTTGTACTCCGTCTCAGACGGGCCCCTCGCCTCGGCCCAGCGGCCGGGGAGCACGTGCTCGGTGACCACCTCCATGGCGTGCAGCTTCTCGGCGTCGTCGTCGACAACCCTCGCCACCCCGAGCACGACGGAAGAGCGGTAGTTCATGGAGTGATGGAACACGGAGCGTGCGGCCACGATGCCGTCCAGGATGGTGGCGGTGACGCACACCGCGGCGCCGTCCTTCATCAGCCGGAGCATCCGGCTTGCCGGCGATCCGTGGAAGTAGAGCGTGTCGCCGTCCCTGGCGTGGATGGTGGGGATGACGAAGGGCTGCCCGTCCTGGACGAACCCGACGTGGCAGATCTTGGCCTCGTCGAGGATGGCGTCCAGCGCGTCACGATCGTACGCCCCCCGCTCGGGGAGGCGCCGCACCCTGGTTCGCTCTGAGCTCGGCTCGGTCATCGGGCGATGTTACGGGCGGCCGAGCGCGGCCAGGAACCCTTCGATCGCCCGCAGCGGGGTCGTGGCGTGGACCGAGGCGCGGACGGTGTGCGCCCGCCCGGATACGAAGAATCCGTCGGAGGCGAGCCGCTTCACGGTGACGGCCGGGTCGATCCCGGGCATCCGGAAGCTGACGATGCCCGCCCGCTCCGATGGGCTCCGCCACGGCGCTACCACCTCGGCGCCGAGGCCGCGCAGCCCTTCCTCGACGGCGACCGCTCGCTCCAGCACGGCAGCCTCGATGGCGTCGATGCCTACGAGCTCGATGGTGTCGATGGCGGCGGCCGCTGCCGTTGCGCCCACCGGGTCGGGGGCGGTGAAGTGGAGGCGCTCTGCGGTCCACAGGGCAGGATGCGGTGGCGGCACGTGGAACGAGAACGACTCTTCGACTCCCCACCAGCCGGTCAGGGTTGGCTCGAGGATCTCGAGCGCCCGATCCGAGACGGCCATGACCCCGGCACCGAACCCGGCGCGCAGCCACTTCTGGCCGCCGGCGACGAACACGTCGGCGGGACCGAGGCCGGTGCGCACCGCACCGAGTCCCTGGATGCCATCGATGACGACGAGCGCAGCGCCGGCGGCTTCAGCCATCGCCTCGACGTCGATCCTGAATCCGGTGTTGTAGTCAACGAGGCTCACCGACACGGCCCGCGTGTCCTCATCGACCGCGGCGGCGAGCAGGCCGGCTGTCACCCGCCCGTCCTCGGGCTCCACGAGCCGGACCTCGGGACCCCCGATCGCTTCGGCGCGCAGCCAGGGGTAGAGGTTGGAGTGGAACTCGTGGGCGGGAACGACGACATTCCCGCCGGCGCCGATCAGCCCGAAGGCGACGTGAAACAGACCTTCGCTGGTCCCGAACACGTAAGTGGCGTGGTCCGGGTCCACTCCGAGGAAGGCGGCGATGGTCGCCCTGGCCTGGGACCCCATCGCGTCGAGCACTTCCCCGATGGGTGCTGCCGGGCTCGCCACCGCGGCCGCCGCGCGGGCGACCGCGTCTCGCGCCATGCGCCCCGGTGGCCCGATGGCAGCGAAGTCGAGGTAGCCGTCGGGAGCATCGAACTGATCGAGGTACGCGGTCACGCCACTCCCCGCTCCCATACCTCGACGAGATGGCGGTACTCCGGGCTGGTGGTCGCCAGCTCGTCGTGGGTGCCGTCGGCGATGATCTCGCCGTCGTCGATCATGATCACGCGGTCGGCACGCTCGGCGGACTTGAGGCGGTGGGCGATGACGATGGCGGTGCGCCCGGCAAGCAACACCCGCAATGCCCCTTCCACCTCGAGTTCGGTCTCCGGATCCAGATTGGAGGTCGCCTCGTCGAGCACGATGACCGCAGGGTCGGCGAGGAACGCCCTGGCCAGGGCGACCAGTTGGCGCTCGCCTGCGGAGAACCGGCCACCCCGCTCGCGGACCTCGGTGTCGAGCCCCTCGGGCAGCGCCCGCACCCAGTCGTCGATCCCCATCGCCCGCAGCACGTTCCACACATCGTCCTCGGTTGCATCGGGCGCCCCGAAGGCGATGTTGTCCCGGAGCTTGCCCTCGAACAGAAAGCCGTCCTGGGGAATGAGGGCGATCGCATCAACCCGGGATGCATCGGTCAGGTCGCGCAGGTCGGCGCCGTCGAGCGTCACCGCGCCCTCGTCGGGGTCATAGAAGCGAAGCCCGAGCTTGGCGATCGTCGTTTTGCCCGCCCCGGTCTCCCCCACCATGGCGAGGCGCTGCCCGGCGGGCACCTCGAGGTCGATTCCCTTGATCACCGGCCGATCCCAGTTGTAGCCGAAGGTGACGTCTTCGAAGCGCATGGAGCCCCGTACCGGTGCGGGCACGTCGAAGGCGCCGGGTCGCTCCTGCACCTCCGGCTCCTGGTCGAGGAGCCCGAACAGCTTGGCGAGCGCCGCCATCGCCGACTGGAGCAGGTTGTACACGTTGGCCAGGTTGACCAGCGGCTGGAACATCCAGTCCACGTAGAGGAGGAAGGCGACCACGGTCCCGAAGGAGAGCGACCCGTCGATCACCCGCAGGCCGCCGATGGCCAGCACCGAGGCGAAGGCGGCAACCCGCAGGAACGAGATGATGGGGAAGTACCAGGCGATGGCGCGCGCTGCTGCCATGTTGGCCTCGTAGTAGGCCTCGTTCACCCTCCCGAAGTCGGACGCCTGGGCCCGCTCCTGGGTGAAGGCCTGCACCACTCGCACCCCGGCGATGCCCTCCTGGAGTCCGGCGAGGACGGCGCCGATGCGCTCTCTCACCTGGCCGTAGGCCCGGGAGGCGTAGCGCTGGAAGATCAGCGAGGCGATGGCGATGAGCACCGCGATGACGTACACCGCGATCGCCATCTGCCAATCGACGAAGGCGAGGGCGACCGCCACGCCGATCACGGTGAGGGCGTTGGTGAGGGCCATCACCGATCCGTCCCCGGCGAACTCCTGGAGCGACTCGATGTCCGACGTCATGCGGGCCACGAGCACACCGCTCTTGTTCCTGGAGTAGAACGCCATGTCCATGTCCATCAGGTGGGCGAACACCACCCGGCGCAGCTTGAGGAGAAACTGCTCTCCCACCCAGATGATCCCGTAACGAGACACGGCGGAGAGAACGTATTGGAGGACGAGGAACCCGATGAACACGAGGGCGGCGACCGTCACCGCCCGCTTGTCCCCGTCGGCGATGCCCTGGTCGATCCCGGCGCGCACCACGAGCGGGCCGGCGAGGCGGGCCGCGGTGGCCATTGCGGCCACGATGAACGACGCGATGGCGGGGACCCACAGTCGCCGTCCCATGCGGGCGGCCCGCACCAGCAGGGCGCCGCGATCCTCGATCTCGTAGTCGCCGGCGTGGGACAGGTACCTCATTC
>CAYQZO010000010.1:0-9723 GCA_964421925.1 uncultured Acidimicrobiaceae bacterium | reverse complement strand
AACAGAAGCCCCGCGAGGAGCCCCCTCTGCGGACGGACCCTCCGGGTCCGCCGCGTCTCCCCCGCTGCCGCGGGGGAGACCAACGAGCTCATCCGAGGCGAGCACCTGGGCGTATCGGGGTACGGTGGCCAGCAGCTCGTCGTGGGAGCCGACGGCAACCACCTTCCCGTCCTCCAGGAATGCCACCCGGTCGGCGAGGGCCAGGGTGGAGATGCGGTGGGCGATGATGATCGTGGTGCGGTCTTCCATCACCTTGCGCAGCGCCGCCTGGATGTCGGCCTCGACCACCGCGTCCACCGACGACGTGGCGTCGTCGAGGATGAGCACCCGGGGGTCGCGCAGCACGCCCCGGGCAAGGGCGACCCGCTGCCGTTGGCCTCCGGAGAGGGTTGCGCCCCGCTCGCCGACGACGGTGTCGTACCCGTCGGGGAGCTCGGCGATGAAGTCGTGGGCCTGGGCGAGGCGAGCCGCGGATCGCATCGCCTTGTCGTCGGCGCCGGGGTCGCCGATCAGCAGGTTGTCCCGGATCGACGCCGAGAACAGGAAGGTCTCCTGGAAGACGACGGAGACTTCCTCGCGAAGCTCATCGAGGGCAAGGTCGCGCACGTCGACGCCGTCGATGGTGACCGAGCACCCGTCGACGTCGTAGAACCGGGGCACGAGCTCGGCCACCGTTGACTTGCCCGATCCGGTGGATCCCACCAGGGCCATGGTGGTTCCGGCGGGGACGGTCAGGTTCATCCCGGTGAGCACCGGGGACCCTCCCGGGTAGGCGAAGTCGACGTCGGTGAAGCGCACCTCACCGCCCCCTTCCGGCAGGGGCACCGGGTGCTGGGGATCCTCAATCTGGGGTGCTTCGGCGAGGAGCTCCATGATGCGCGAACCTGCTGCCGCGGCACGAGGAAGGTTGGCGAAGAACCAGCCGGTCATCATCAGGGGAAACACCAACAGCGCCAGGTACTGGGTGTAGGCGACGAACTCGCCCCCGCTGATGGCGCCGTCGATGACCCGGAAACCACCGAGCCAGAGCACGGCCACCGTGCCCATGGCAGGAATGAGCTCGAAGAGCGGGGCGTAGGTGGCGCGGTGCTTTCCCACTGCCATGGTGTTGGCGTAGATGCCCGTTGCGGTGCGGCTCAGGCTTCGCTCCAAGCGTGCCTGCTGGCCGTAGGCCTTGACCACCTCGATACCGGCGATCGACTCCTCCACCACTTGAGCCAGATCGGCGAGGCGCTCCTGGATGCGGAAGGAGAAGTCGATCACTTTGGACGAGTAGCGGTTGGCGGTGAGGGCGAGGGCAGGCACCGTCAGCGACGACACGAGGCCGAGCAGCGGATCGATGACCACGAGCACGACGATGACGACGAGGAACATGACCAGGTTCGCCAGCGTGATCGGGAGCATGGCGAAGATGAGCCGCACCTGAGACAGGTCGGACGATGCCCGGGCCATGAGCTGGCCCGTCGACGTCTCGTCGTGGAAGGAGAACGCCAGTCGCTGCATGTGAACGAACATGCGGTTGCGCAGATCGGCTTCGGCGCGGTAGGAGAGCTTGAACCCGAAGTAGCGGCGCACCCCGACCCCGATCCCCATCACGACCCCGATGAGGAGGAGCAGCCCGATGAGCGGAGCCAAGCGGGATCGGTCTCCGGTGAGGATGGCCTGGTCGATGACCAGGCTCATGGCGAGGGGCACGGCCACCACCGTCGACATCCAGACCAGCGCCCCGGCGATGCCTGCCGCTGCGGTGCGCGGATAGGCGCGCAGCGTTCGCGCCATCAGGCGGAGGCCGGTACCGAGCTCGGCGCGGCGATCATCTCCGCTCATTCGGTTCCCCCGAAGATGATCGCCAGAGTCGGAGCGGTGAAGGCGGGCACGATGATGATCACCATCCCGAGCGCATACAGCCAGATGAGCACGATGCCGACCACGCCGAGGACCGCGAGGGTGTTGCTTCCCATGTTCGGGATGAAGAAGGCGGCCGCCCAGGTCATGATGGCGAGGATCACCGTGGCGATCAGGGCGGCGATGAGCGGGCGGGCGAAGGGCACCGGGGGTCCCCACCGGTAGATGGCATAGAGCAGGACGGCCACCCAGGCAGCCAGCACGCCCGAGCTGAGGCCGGTCAGGGAGCCGACGCTCAGCCCGAAGTGCTCGATCACCTCGGCGACCTGCCGGGAGAAGAACACCACGAGGTATCCCCCGATCAAGGCGACCCCCGCACCGAGGGTGAACACCACTCCCAGACCGCGGGCCTGCCAGTAGGGACGGTCCTCTTCGATGCCCTGGATCTGGCGGAGCGCCTTCTGCACCGCATAGACGCCGCGCGATCCGGCGTAGAGGGCGACCAGCAGCGAGATCACCAGGATGGGTCCCTCCCAGCCGCTCACGATGCTCTGGGCGTCTTCCACGATGGCCGTGATGAAGGCCGCCACCTCGGCGGGAAAGCCTTCGGAGACCAGCTGTTCCAACAACTCGATCGCGCTCTGCTGTCCGCGAAACAGCGAGAGCGCTGCCACCGCGCCCAGGACGAGCGGAACCAGGGCGAAGAAGGCGTTGTAGGCGATGGCCGCCGACATGAGCAGCGGGTCGGCGGCGCGCACCCGTTCCATCGGTGAGCGCAGCGGCTCCAACCGCTCGGGCAGGGTGAAGGATCCCACCCGCTGAGATTACGTACGGACCGGCCGAAAGTCCCTGGACCGAATGCCCAGTGGAAATCCTGACCCTTCCTACACTCGAACTCCCATGTCCCGCCCACTCCTGATCGCCGTCGCGCTCGCCGTAGCGACGACCGCCTGCGTTGCCGGCGCCGACGTGGTGCCCGTCGATCCCGAAGCCACGACCACGACCTTCGAGCCGGTGACCACCCTCCCCGACCTCGGCGACACGACCACCTCGAGCGGTGATGCGACACCGGACACCGCCGACACCACGACCACGACCGCGGCGCCGGAACGGCCCGAGGGCGTGGTCACCGCCGACACGGTTGGGCGGCCCTGGGGAACCACCGTCGGGCTCACCATGTTCCGGGGCAACCCGACCCGAACCTGGTACGGGACCGGGCCCCTTCCGTCGACCGCGCCCTCGCAGCTGTGGCGCTTCCCCAACAACCCGATGTGCGGCCAGTCCCCCGACGGAGCCGAGCCCAAGGTGTGGTGCGGCAGCGGGTGGACGGGACAGCCCGCGGTGTGGGAACGACCGGACGGCATCACCGAAGTGGTCTTCGGCGCCTACGACAAGAACATCCACTTCCTCGACGCCGACACCGGGGAGCGGACCCGCCCCGACTTCCCGATGGGGGACATCATCAAGGGCTCGGTGACCATCGATCCGGACGGCTATCCGCTGCTGTACTCCGGCTCGCGGGACCCCCGCTTCCGCATCATCGCCCTCGACGGGGAGGAGCCCGAGGAGGTGTGGTCGCTCCACGCCACCTCGGTCGACGGCATGTGGAACGACGACTGGGATTCCAATCCGGTCGTGATCGACGACATGCTCTACGAGGGCGGCGAGAACTCGTGGTGGTTCGCCGTCAAGCTGAACCGCGGCTACGACGCCGACGGCACGGTAACCGTCGACCCGCAGGTGGTGTGTGAGATTCCGGCGTGGACCTCCGAGCTCCAGGAGACCTTCGGGCGCCAGCACTCGGTGGAGAACTCGACCGTCGTGTTCGGGCAGCGCGCCTTCTTCGCCACCTCGGCGGGGCGGGTCGTCGGGGTGGATGTCTCCAACGCAGCGGAGGGATCGTGCCCCATCGTGTTCGACTTCTGGAACGGGGACGACACCGATGCGACCATGAGCATCGACGCCGAAGGCTTCCTGTACGTGGTTTCGCACGGGGACACGGCAAAGACCTCGAATACTGCGGCGAGGCGAGTCCGGGAAGTTGGGGACTTGATCAAGCTCGACCCCAATCGTCCCGATGATCCCATCGTGTGGTCTGCACATCTCTCCGCGGCTCGTGGCCAGGATGCTGGGGCGTGGGCGACGCCTGCGCTGCATCCCGCCGGCGGCATGCTGTACGTGGCGACCGATACCGGCGACCTGCTCGCCGTCGACACCGACACCGGCGAGACCGTCTGGTCCGACTTCGTCGGCGGCAACGCCTGGTCCTCACCCGTGATCGCCGATGACACCATGGTGGTGGGCACCGGCTGTCTCACCGAGCGCGCCGGATTCCGCGGCTACGACCTGACCGATCCGAGGTCGCCTCGGCCCATGTGGGACATCGAGGTCGGCGCCGGCTCCTGCATCGAGTCCACGCCTGCGGTGTGGGAGGGCAGAATGTACGTCGGCTCCCGCGACGGGCACTTCTACGCAGTGGGCTCCTGATGACCGCATCGAACATTGCCACCGCAAGCGCCACCGGGGCGGTCACCCGGACCCTCGGGTTCCTCCTGTTCCTGTTCGGATGGACCGCGGTCCTGGCCACCGCGCTCGGCTTCTTTGGCAGCGCCTGGTGGCCGCTCGACTTCGTCGCCGACTGGCGCCTGATCCTGCTCGTCGTGCTCGTGGTGGCTGCCATCGGCACCGGGCTCGGCTACTCGCGGACATCGGCGGTGATCTTCCTCGGCGCCGCGCTCGTCAACGCCGTCCTCATCGCCCCCATGTGGCTCGAGCAGCAAGAACCGCAGACGACCCCAGACCGGCTGCGGGTCATCGCACTCGACGTGGGCAGTGCAACCGCCGCGGACCCGAGCATCCTCAAGTGGGTGAGCGACAGCGAGGGCGACGTGGTGCTGCTGGCCAACGCCGGCGTCGCCTGGCTCGGCCTCGTCGAGGAGTCGGACCGTCCCTACCGGGTGATCAACGAGCCCGGTCTCAGCGACGGCACCCTCGTGTTGGCCCGCGACGGCGTCCGGGCGCGGGCGATCGCCGATCCTCCGGGTCTCGACGCCGCCGACGTCACCGTCATTGCCGAGCTCGGCGGCCAGGACGTCACCATCCTCGGCTTGAGCGTGGAGCGGCCGGTGAGCGCCGGAGCTACGGAGGACCGCCTCGAAGTGTTCTCCTCGGTCAACGCCGGGGCCCGCCGCCTAAGCGGCTCCAGCGTCATCGTCGGCAATCTGGAGACGGCCCGCTGGTCGAACGCCTTCGAGGCGATCTCGGTCGGGATGGTCAACTCGGAGGACGGGTTCGGCTACCTGGCGACCTATCCCGCCTGGGATCTCCCCCTGATCGCCGATTATGCGGGCCTCCCGGTCGACCACCTCCTCTACCGGGGCCCGATCACGGTGACCCACCGGCGGGTGAGCCCCGATCTGGGTGTGGATCACCGGGCACTGGTGGTCGACCTGGCACCCGGAGACATCCCGTCGGATAGTTGATCCGCGCCCGGCGTTAGCCTCGGCTCGATGCCACACGACTTCACCGCGGTCACCCCCGAAGACGTCACCGCCACTGTCGATCGCGCCATCGACGAGGCCAACCGGCGGGTGGGGGAGCTTGTCGGCGTCGACGGGCCCCGGACCTACGACAACACCATGCAACCCCTCGACGAGGTCCGGGTGATCATCGGCGACGCAAGCGGGACGAGGGTCTTCATGGCCAGGGTCCACCCCGCGGAGGCCGTGCGTCGAGCCGCCGTCGCTGGAGAGGAAGCGATCGCCAAATGGGGCAACGACCTCATGCTGCGCACGGACCTCGCCGAGGCGGTCAAGGCCTATGCCGGTACCGACGATGCCGCATCGCTCACCGGGTTGCGCGCCCGCAATCTGGAACACTGGCTGCGCGACCTGCATCGGGCCGGACACGATCTCGACGACGCCGACCGCCAGCAGCTCCGCGGCCTTCGCGAGCGGCTCATCGAAGCCGAGGTCGCCTTTCGCTCCAATCTCGACGAGTGGGACGACGGCATAGACATGACCCTCGAGGATCTCAGCGGGTTACCCGACGCCTACATCGAGCGACTCGCCCCGGGGGCGTCCGAAGGCACCCACCGGGTGTCGATGGCGTACCCGGACTACATCCCGTTCATGGAGGAGGGTGACCGCCGCGACCTGCGCCAGGCCCTCGAGTACAAGTTCTGGAATCGGGCCGCCGAGGACAACCTCCCCCTGCTCGCCGAGGCGTCGCGGCTGCGCCGTGAGATCGCCACCCTGCTCGGATACGACACGTGGGCCGACTACGCCATGGAAGTCAAGATGGCCGACCCCGAAGCGGTCGACCGGCTCTACAAATCCATCATCCCCGGCCTCACCCGCCGGGGCACCGAGGAGCTCGCCGCGCTCCAGGAGCTCGCCGACGCCGACCTCGACGGCGAGCCGATCCAGCCCTGGGACTGGCGGTACTACCACACCAAGCAGCTCGACCGGGACTTCGGCATCGACCAGAACCAGATCGCCGAGTACTTCCCCCTGGGGACCGTGCTCGACGGCATGTTCGACATCACCGGCGAGGTCTTCGGTCTCGCCTACCGCCAGGTCGAGGACGCCAGGGCGTGGCACCCCGACGTCGCCCTGTACGAGATCTACAACGCGGGCGGGGACGAGCCGATCGCCATGTTCTACTTCGACCTCTTCCCCCGCGAGGGCAAGTACGGCCACGCCGCCTGCTTCGACGTCATGACCAGGGTCGTCGACGAGCAGGGCAACGTTCGGCCTCCGGTGGCCGCGGTCGCGGCCAACTTCACCAAACCGGGGCCGGACAGCCCGTCGCTGCTCAAGCACGACGAGGCGCTCACCCTCTTCCACGAGTTCGGCCACGTCCTCCACTTCTGTCTCACCGAGGTGGACCACCCCCGCTACGCCGGTTACGACACCGAATGGGACTTCGTGGAGGCCCCGTCCCAGATCATGGAGAACTGGATGTGGGAGCCCGAGGTGCTGCAGCGGTTCGCCAAGCACTACCGGACCGGCGAGCCCATTCCCGAACACGTCGTGAAGCAGTTGGTGGCAGCACGCGACCAGAACGAAGGCCTGGTCAACCTCCGCCAGGTGTATCTCGGCAAGCTCGATCTCGCACTGCACGGCACATCGGACGTGGCAATCGATGCGGCAACCCGGGAGGCGTATACCTACACCCTGCTCCCGTTCCACGAGGGGACCAACTTCGCCGCCGCATTCGGTCACCTCATGGGGGGTTACGACGCCGGGTACTACGGCTACCAGTGGGCCAACGTGTACGGGGACGACATGTTCTCCGTGTTCGCAAGCGAAGGGATCCTCAGCCCCGAGGTGGGACGCCGCTATCGCAACGAGGTCCTGGCCACCGGCTATTCCCGGGATGCCATCGAGCACCTCCGTGCCTTCCTGGGCAGGGAGCCGAACGCCGATGCCTACCTGAAACGGCTCGGCATCAGCCCCGAGCCATCGTGACCGGGGCGGACCTGCTCGATCTCGGTGAGGTCGGCGTCGCGCGGATCGACAGCATCGTCACCGAGCTCGACGATCCGGCGGATGTCGACGAAGCGGTGCACGAAACCAGGAAGGGAATCAAGCGGCTGCGTGCGTTGCTCCGCCTCGACACCGCGGACCACGGCTGGGTGGATGCCGAGCTGAGCCGCATCGGGCGATCGCTCGCCCCGGCACGGGATGCCGCCGTGCTCGGCCACACGCTCGACGCGCTCGAGCCTGGGGGCGGCTGGGAGGGAGCCGAGGCGTATATGGAGAAGCACCACCTGGCGACGCTCGGCGACCTGTCGCTGCGGGCGACGAGCAACGCCTTTGCCGCGGTGCGCACACGCTGGTCGGCGCCGGTCATCGACTCCGATGCCATCGCCGCCGCCGTGGAACGCATGTACCGCAAGGGGCGCAAGCGAATGCACCGGGCGGGCGAGCACCGGCATGCCGATGACTTCCATGCGTGGCGGAAGCAGGTCAAGTATCTGCGCTACCAGCTGGAAGCGGTGGAAGCCGACATGGAGGTGGTCGATCCCCTCGAGACGCTCGGGGATACCCTCGGACTCGAGCACGACCACACCGTGTTCATCGACTTCTGCGACGACCACATCGACCTGTGCCAGGACCGCAGGGACCGTTACGTGCTCATCGACCGCGCCGAAGCGCGACGCGAAGAGCTTCGTGACCAGGCCCTTGCGACCATGGCCTACACCGAGGAGCCGGAAGCCTGGGTCGCGCGTATCTAGGGTGACCTCCGGTGTACCTCTAAGTACGCGCGACGAGTTCGGCTACCGCCAACCGATCGACCTTCCCGTTCTCCAGCTCGGGGAGCTCGGCGACCACGACGTATCGCTTTGGGACCTCGTGCGGCGCGAGCGCTGACCGGGCAACCGCATCGAGCTCCTCAATGGTTGCGCTGCCGGCAACGACCGCCACGACCGCCTGGCCCCAGTCTTCATCGGCGGCGCCCACGACCACAGCCCTGGCCACCCCGGGCACCCGCTCGAGCACCGCTTCCACGGGCTGTGGCGCCACCTTCTCGCCCCCGGTGACGATGACGTCGTCCACCCTCCCGGTCACGACGAGGCGGCCATCTCCGTCAAGGAAGCCCAGGTCGCCGGTGCGGTGCGGTCCGACGCGGGGAGGCCCACCCCGGTACCCGGCGAAGACCGCCGGGCCGTCCACCATGATCTCGCCGTCGTCGAAGGTCACTTCCATGCCCTCGAGCGGAGCGCCGACCGTGCCAAGCGATGAGCGCTCCTCGCCGGGGGCGACCGTCGCCAGCTGAGACGCCGTCTCGGTGGAGCCGTAGGTCGCCAGCGCCGGGATCCCGGCATCGAGGGCACGCTCGATGAGCTGGTCGGGAGCGGGCCCACCGCCGACCAGCACCGCCTTGAGCCCCTCGTAGGGACCGGGATCGACCTCGAGGATCCGGCGCAGCATCGTGGGGACGAGGCTTGCCACCGTCGCCTCACCGGTGCGCAGGGCGCGGGCAGCCCGCTCGGCATCGAACGCCTCGTGGAGCAAAACCGACCCCCCGGCGGAGAACGAGCGCCACAGCACGGACAGCCCGGCGATGTGGTGCAGCGGCAGGCACAGCAACCAGCGGTCGGCGGCGTCGTTGCCGAGGCGCTTTCGGGAGGCGTCGAGGGCGGCGATCACGTTGGGCACGGTCAGGATCACGTTGCGCGGCTCCCCCGTCGACCCGGAGGTGGAGACCACCGTGAAGGCGAACTCTGTGGTGAGGATCTCTGGTTTCTGGTCCGCTGTCGTCGGCCACACGGCAGCTGCGAGCCGGGGCGCCGCCACCAGGCGGACCACCGTCGCCCAGTCGAGCGCTGCAGGAAACCGGAACAGCGATCCGCGGCCGACGCCCGCCGCAGCCATCCGATCCGCTTCGAGCGAGGCGGAGGCATCGAGCTCGGCGTAGCTCCACGCCTGGCCGGCAACGACGATGGCGACCGCTCTGGGAGTGGCGGCGGTGTGGCGGGCAACCCAGTCGAGAGAGGACTGCATACCGTCACTACAGTATCGCTCCGTGATCTCCCAGCTCTTCGACCCCGACGCCTGGGACCCGGTCGAGGGTTTCTCCTTCACCGACGTCACCTACCACCGCGCCCGTGACCTCGGCGCGGTCCGGGTCGCCTTCGATCGTCCCGAGGTGCGCAACGCCTTCCGGCCGGCCACGGTGGACGAGCTCTACACCGCCCTCGACCACGCCCGCATGACCCCGGACGTCGGCTGCGTGCTGCTCACCGGCAACGGGCCCTCGCCGAAGGACGGCGGGTGGGCGTTCTGCTCGGGCGGCGATCAGCGGATCCGCGGGCCCGACGGCTACCAGTACGAGGAGGGGCAGGAGGGAGCCGGCCTGGGCCGGCTGCAC